>NZ_CP011275.1 GCF_001610895.1 Planctomyces sp. SH-PL62
AAAGTGGACGTCGAGACCGTCGAGCTTCAAGGCGTCTTCCAGCCCTAGGATGCAGGATACGGCCTGCTCGCAGAGATTCCGACGCTCGGCGAACCACCTGCTCTTGCTCGCTTTGGCCGAGAGGTCCGCCTCGATGTCGGCCTTGAGGCGGTCGGGATCTCTGTTCGCATCGGACAGGTAGCCGGCCGCGGCTCGCTGCGCCGGGTCGTAGCGAGCCCCGATGAACTCGGCTGGGTATTTCGCCTGCTTCAGGATCGAGCGACGGCGGACGAAACTCGCCACCATGAACTCGCCCAGCAGGTTGAGCGAAACCTGGGGAGAATGCCGCACCTTTTGACGCTGGGAGCGCATGCCGACTCCTTTCATCCGAGACAAGGACGGGACGTCATCGCGGAGTGGGACCGCGGCTTCAAACGGCCTGGGCCGCAGGAACGGCGATTCGGCTTGAAGACGGCGGAGCATCCTGGAACAACCTGGGCCGACTCCGCTCGAACGAGGCCCGTTGCTCGATCCAGGGGGCGTACCGACGTACGTTGTGATCGAGGATGTTGTCGATCCCCTGGCCGATGAGGCTCCAAGTCTCGCGCCACGGGCTCCTGCCCGCCGCAGGGTCGAACAACCGTCGCCGGGTCGTCTTCGCGAACGGCACGGAGTCGATCAGGGTGAAGGTCTCGAATCGCGAGGCGACATACTCGACGAACTGGGCGCCGCCGATGACGATCGGATGCAGCTTGCGCCCGAGATCCTGTTGCAGATCGGCGAGCGATTCGATCGAGAGGCGCCCCTGCGTCCGGTTCTTGTTCCCGGTCTGGAATTCCTTCGCGACGTAGAGCACCGTCTCGTTGTCGGACAGGTAGCTCCTCCAGAAGTCCCAATCCCCCCGGGCCACTGCGCTCAGATGAGGCGCGACGTTCAGGCCGGATTCGACCATGCTCTCGATGCTGAGGAGCTGCCGCCGTCGGTTGTAGAGGTGCTCCGACCTGGGCACGTTCAGCACATGCGAGAAATTGGGAGCGACGATCAGCGAGACGCCGAGGGCGGCCAACTGACCGGCGGCGTCGTCCCTGTCGCCGTACTGCCAGTAGCGCTCAAGGAGGGGGTCACGAGCCGTGCCGCGCAGGATCACCCGGGCGTCCTCCGCGACCCCGAACGCCGCGCGGAGTTCCTTGGGATCGTCCGTCAGCGCCCGATAGCGCTTGCCCTTCACCCGAATGACGCGATAGGTGCTCAGCGCGATCGCCGGATAGTCGAGCGCGCCGTAACGATCCTTCTTGTGGTCGACGACCGGGACGTACTGCGGCAGCTCGGCCGATCGCTGGGCGAGCGGCTTTAGGTCGTCGAACCTCAGACCACCCACTTCTTCCAAGCGACGCATGAAATCGGGGTTGTTGTTGGGGCAGATTCGCTTGCAGTCGGTCTTACCGCCGCAGCAATTGAGGTTGAAGCAATTCATCAGCGCCCGACTGGGCTGGATTCCGCCGCACGCCTCCAGGAGGAAGCAGATGCGGCATGCCGCCGAGACGACGCCGTGCGGACGCAGTTCATCCCTCAGCTTGGCTGGATCGCGCATTAGCCCTCCACGATGACGCCCTTGCCGCAGCCCGAGAGCGGCGAATACTCCTTGATGCGAATGGAGACGACGCCAGGATCGCCCGGCTCGCGCAGGCCCTTCGAGAGGTGCTTTTCGCCTTCACCCTCGATCCGGCCGACGACGCGAGGCCCCTGGGCAACATGGATCCGCTCGCCGTCGCGCGAGACGACGGCGAAATAGGAATCGCCGTCCTTCGGATCCACGCCGTCCTCGAAGCGGATCGTGTACTCGATGTCCGTGATCTCGGGACGCTCGAACAGCGAGCGGCGCTTGACCTCCTCGCGGGCGATGTTGCGGCGGCGCTCGAAGTTCTTCACCTGCTCTTCGAGGAAGTTCTCACCCATCGATCGAGATCTCCGGCACGATAGGACGATAAATCTGCTCGCGACCTTGCTTCCGCCGTTTCAGGATGCGTTTCCTCTCGTAGAGATCTCTCAGACGGTTGTTCCAGGCCGTGGCCTTCGTCTCGGGATGTTCGCGTTCCAGGGCCGCCCCGGTCGCCTCTCCGAGCTTTATCACAGCGGCCAAGGTCTCCCGCTGCCCGGGGTCAAGATGCCCGACCAACGTCGCGCGGCTCGGCGACTTTGCGCCGGTTGCGACCAAGAACACCGTGTGGGCGTGGCCCGAGACGTAACGCAGCTCTTCGAGATGTTCGGCGGTGAGCCCCACGAGCACGAAGAACAGCTCGATCTCAGGCGTCCCACCCCACCGCACGAGTTGGAGCAGCATCGCGCTGATCCAGGACCCGGTGAGTACGTCCACGCCCGAGAAGTCGAGGAGCACCGTCTCGCCGAGGCTAACGCCGCTCAGGGCCTGGCAGACCCGGCCGAAATGCCGGGTCCCCCGTGGCTGCCCCTGAAACCGTGTCTCGTCCAACAACTTCACGAGTTCGATCCGCATTTCAATCCTCACGTTTCTTAGCATGTCATACTAAGAATATAGCCGGGATCTGCTCGCGGCAAGTGAAGGCCGATGGATTTTTCCGGTTTATCCCGTCCCCCGCTGCCGGATACGGCAGCAGACGGTCACCTGAAATCCTGGCAGGGCTGGAGGAAACCAAGCCGTCCCTCGGTCGGCATCGAGATCGACGCCGTTCATCTGGATGCCCCCCGCCCCGCTGCGGAAGCGCAGGACCCCGTCACAGGCGAGGAGCGCCTTGAAGACCTCGCGGAATCCGAACCCGCGCTCGCCGGGGCTGATGCTGCTCTCCCCGTCGTGCAACGCGCGGCGGATGGCGTCGTGATGCTCGTTGATATCGCGATAGTTCGGATGCCGTTTGAGGCTCCGCAGGACGCCGATCCCGACATCGACGACGCAGAAGAGCGACCGACCGGATTCCACCTGGAAGCCGACGAGAACGGGGATCGGGGAGGCGGCATGGGTCAGGGCGTTGGCCGCCATCTCATGGAGGGCGACCGAAAGTTGGCTCGCGACCTTCGCCGAAAACCCTCCTCGCCTCGATGAAGCATCGTAGGTCGTCTCGAATCGCTTCCAGTTCGCCTCCTCCAATTGCTCCTCGTCTCTCAGGACGAAGAATCCATAGGGGCGAGGATCGAGCCGATCCCACGTGCGGTTGTCCGCGCCGCTCGTCCTGACGCCGAGCGCCGAGTTGACCTCCCCCAATGCTTGCCCGAGGTCGGACGAACAGACCGTAAGAGGTAGATCGGGGAGGGCCGCTTCAGGAAAGGCCCAACGGAGGCACCCGTACTCCAGCGCGGCCGGCAAGGTCGCCCGGCGCATCTCGCGAATAAACGCATCGACCGGCCGCCCATGATTCAGGGCGAGCTGGATGTGCTCTACATCGCCTACAGTAAGCAAGCCGTCCGGCATGTCGAAGCTCGGATTCTGCTTGGGACGCAAAAATTCATCGCGGCAACCACAACCATACAGGCCGCCGCGCTTTCTGTGTCACGCGAACAGTTCGTCCGAGTCCGCCTCCTCGATTTACAGCCCTCCTGGGTAATTCCCCGGGCCCACATCACTTCGGGGCCCCGACCCTGGGGAGCTGATTCCGGAGTCCATCGTGGAGTTCGTCGACGCTGGGGCATCGACGAACTCCTGAACCGCGATCCGGGGTTTCGCGTCCTCCCGACCGCGGGCGATTCGATCGATGTCGGGGGGCGGTTCCGATTCAACTTGCAAGGCCCCTCGGAAGGATCCCATCGAGGACGCCTACGAGGTCCTGATACGATTCCCGATGAGCTTCCCGAATCGGGATTCCGGTCGCCTTCGAGCAGTGCGGTCGCATCACACGCAGCCCGACAATTCTCTTTGCTTGGGGGCCGAACCGAGCTTCGGCTCAAGCTCGGTGCCGGCTCGACGCTCGACCGCTTCGTAGAGGAGACCCTCTATAACCGAGCTCCCGCCGCGGCGGCTCCTGCAGGAGAAGCTCCACGAGTCGGCGCTCCGCGCGAAGGCCCGGCTCGAGGTGCGCGAGGTCGAGCGGGGCTCATGCGGGGGCACGACTGGCGGGCCCGGTCGGCTCGAAGGGGGGCTTTCGGCTAGGGGGTACATCGATCGGCAGGCCAACCGCCGGAGGCGCCTGCCAGGCCTTTGGGGAGATCTCGGATGCAGGTCGGCGTGGCCAGGCAACCGGGGGCTTACACTGCCAGCGTCGCGGAGCGGGATTCCGAGATGGGCCGGCCCTCGTCCACACTCGTGCGGGTGATACGCTCGAGGCGTACGAGCCTTCCGTAGTATGCCTGGATCGAATCGAGCCCTTCACGGGTCACGACTACCATGAAACCTTCGCCCTCGAGGTCATTGTCGGGCGGGGCCGTCTCGATCGGCCCGTCGACCCACCATCGCGTCTCCGCCATCAGCGTGCCGCCCGCGTCGACCCACCGGAAAAGGCCGGAGCCGTCGTTCTTCCACCTCCACTACAAACTCGGGCAGGGCCCTGGAGATCTCGCGGAGGTCGTCCGCGTTCGGGGCAGACTCCGCCAGGGTTCATTCTTTGTACATCGGTTTACCCCGGCATGGCATACAGCCCTGAATGCCTGAACCAGCCTGCGATATCCTTGGCCGTGACCTGATCGAGGGAGTCGGCCAGCGCCTGGTGCAACGCCGGGATGGTCCGCGCGGCGGCGCGACGCAGCCGCCCCTTGATCTTCGACCACATCTCCTCGATCGGGTTGTAGTCGGGGCTGTACGGCGGCAGCCGGACCTCCTTCTCGACGGCCGCCTCGGCGGCCGGGGAGTCGTGGACGCGGAGGTCGTCCCTCACCACCACGTCGCCGGGACGGAGGTGGGGCACCAGCACGTCCCGGACGTACGTCCGGGACGCCGGTTCGTCCATCGCGCCGGGGAAGGCCGAAGAGCCGCGCAGCCCGTCGAGGCCCAGCGCCGAGACGACCGTCGTCGTCGACCAAGACTTCGGGGCCGAGCCCTCGACCCGACGCCCCCTCGGGGCCCAGCCGCGGGTCGGCGTCATCGACGCGTCGACGCCGGCCTCGTCCAGGAAAACCAGCCGTTTCGCGTCGAGCCGCCTCGCCTTGCGGCGGAACTTCCGGCGGGCCTCCTTCACTTCGGGACGGTCTCGTTCGGTCGCGTGCAGCGACTTCTTCTTGCGCGTCCAGCCGAACCGCCGCAGCGTCCGCCAGATGGTCGTGATCGTGCAGTCGAAGCCGCCCGACTCCTTGATCTGTTTCAGGGTGGCGTCGGGGCGCCCCCGCACCAGGTCGAACAGGCGGATGCGGCTGATGCTGCATCGCCTCCACCCCTCGGGCGTCGACCCGGAGTTCCACTATTCACACCCAAAGGCGGCGTAATTCCACTTATGGGACAGACTCTGACGCGAGCGGCGCAAGTTATTTCCTTTAGATATCCTCGGGACAGGCCACAAAAGAGTAGTGAGGCTCATGAGGCGAGGCCGGTGCCGGCCCCTCGACCCTGGGCTTGCGGGATGGTCCTTTCGAGGGAAGCCGCCGAAGGCGGTCGGGAGGACTTCCCGATGGATTTCCCGATCGCCGAACTGCTCGACGAGCAGGTCGGCGACCCGCCTCGCCGCCGGCCGTGTTCACGAGCGGGTCAGCCAACAGAGCCCGAAATCGACGTGGGCTCGCGACGACGACGGCGACGGCGTCCGCGAGGTCTAATGCAACTCGATGGAGGGCGTGTGGACCGGCCTGCGGAACTTCATCCGCCCGTTCCGCGGCGTGAGCGAGTGACGGCTCGACCTGTACGTGGCCGTCTTCCAGTGGGCCCAAGACTCCAAACGAGCCACCGACGAATTCCTCAGGATCCTGCTCGGCAGGCCCCCAGCACCGGCCTCGCCTTATGAGCCGACGATGTCATCGGATGCCGAGGCTTTTCGCCGTTTCCGGGTCGATGGCGCGGATCGCCGCTGCGACTTCGGACTTGTCCAGCGGGAGGTCGCCCTTGAAGACTTCGATGAGGATGGGCAAGGTCGACCGGGCCGGCGGCCCGATATTCCTCAACACGGCTGCCGCGAGGCCGTCCGAGGGGTCGCGCCGCAGGACTTCGGCGATCGCAGGGGCGGCTGCGGCGGCCCCGGGGCCCATCGGACTCAGGGCGCCGAGGGCCGAACTCCTGGCGTATTCGGATCCGCCTTGCAACTCCTTGACGAGGGCCTCGATCCCCTTCTCGCCCCCCGTGATCCGCCAAATCGCCTCGTTCGCGTGGGCGCGGAGCATGTCCTCGCCGGAATGGGCGGAGATCCGCTGCAGCGGTTCGACCGCCTCCGCCGCCGCGGGGCCGATCCGGCCCAGCACCCGCACGACCTTGTAGAGAGCTGAATCGTTCTCCGCGGAGAGTTGCTGGCTTAACGTCGGGACGGCTTCCGCCGCCGACGGCCCAATCTCGGCGAGGGCGTCGAGGGCGGCGTAACGTAGGGCCAGGTCGCGGGGGTCGGTCATGCCGGCGGAACTGAGCAAGACCGGGATGATGCGGCGGTCCTGCGCGATCCGCCAGCAGGCGAGGGCGGCCACGACGCGGTCGGCCGCACGGGCCGAAGTGGACATCCGGGAGAGCTTCGGGACGGCGACCCCGGCCTTTGGGCCGATCCTGCCCAATGCCGCGGCGGCCGTCCAGCGGATGCCGTCAACGGGGTCGTCGAGGCCTTCGATCAAGGCGGGCACGGCGCCCGGGCCGATGGAGGCGAGGGAGACGGCCCAGGGCAGCATCGCCGGGGAGGCCGCAGTCGACCTCCGCAGCATCGCCGGTACGGCGGCTACGGACGGCGGGCCGATCCTGCCGAGTGCGTTGAGCGCCGATTCGTGGTCGGCGGGGTTTTCACCCTCGAGCAACCTGATCAAGGCAGAGACGGCCGACTCCGCCGCAGGGCCCATGAGGCCGAGATGAAACGCCGCCTGACCCCTTACGAACTCCGTGCGGTCGGCCAGCGCCTCGATCAGGATCGACGCGGCGTCGGGACGACCCGAGATCGACCAGAGGACGGAGGCGGCCTGGATGCGGGTCGAGACGTCGTGGTCATGGGTCAATTCCTCGATCCGGCCGAGGGCCCCGCGCGCCTCGGGCCCCATGAGGCCGAGGGCGTGGATGCTCTCGCGGCGGACGCTTCCGGGCCGCTCGCGGGTCGCCTCGACGAGCAGCGGGACGACCGAGGGGCCCAACTGCGCGATGGCACCTGCGATCAGGCCCGGCTGGAAGCCGTCCGCGCGTCGCATTGCGTCGAACATCGCCTGGGCCGACCCGGCCGCCGCCGGCCCGACCTTGCCCAGCGACACGGCGGCTTCGCAACGGATCCAACTCTCTCGATCGGAGAGGGCCCGGGTCAACTCGGGGACCGACGGTGCCGCTCCGGGGCCGATCGCGCCCAGGGCCTTGATCGCCGCTAGACGGCGGGCCGGGTCAGGGTCGTCGAGCTGCAAGGTCCAAGATTGAAGGTTACGCCCCGCGTAGGAAGGATGGCCTGTGGACTTCACCATTCCGACACCGGGATCATCAACCTGCCGAGGCAGCTGGGCGAGGAGGGACCACAGCAGGATTAACATAATAATCTCCATTTATGATGCCCCATGATTTCACGAGGGACTTGGGGATGGGGAAGCGGGGCACTGCTAGGCCGCCCAAGGCGGCTATTGCTCGACTATCGTCGTCATGGCAGGATCCAAATATCCACGGTTGCTCTTCTGAATCGTTCGCCGGACGACCGTGGTCAGCCTGCCGTAGGCGGAAAAGCGGTCCGAACCCCCACGTTCCCGTTACTTGGACGATCACCGGTCTGGCCGCAAGTCAAGGTGCGTTGCATAGCCGATGAGGGCGAGCAGCGGACCCGGATGCCGGAGCGGACGCTGTCTGCCGCTCCGGCATCGTGGCTCCACGACGAACGTTCCGCCTCCGTCAGATTAAGTTAGTACATTGTCCACTCGCAAGACATCACTCGGCTTGATCGGCGAACCCAGGGTCAATCATATCCGCCAGAGTAGACCTTCTGCAAATCGAGCTTCGTGGGGTTAGCCTTCCTCCAGGTCTTCCACCTGTCTACGAGATGCAAGTTGAAAAAGGCGTAGCGATTGTAGCCGTCGCCGAAGCTCGAGTTGGGGAACAATCCCTGAAATGTTGTATTGTCGCCGGGCAAAGGCGAACGAATTGTAAAGTCCCAACCAGGCACGGGAGGCATGATGAATCCGAATATCGGATCGCGGCCGCTCTGAGTTACGTTCTTCCAGAAGGCCAGACCATCGATATTGATTATGGGTTGAAGGACCTCGACCTGCTCAGCGAGCGCAAGACGGCCCTGGCCTCTCCAAAAAACGTCCGAATTCTTATTCGCCAATCCGTCCGAGATGTCCCGCCAGGCGTCTCGAGCTGTGACAGTGACCCCGACGTACTGCTCACCTAGGCCACTATTGTACAAACGGTCTGTTCCGACGACGCCCTCGGCTAGAAATGCGAGGATCTGAGGATATATATCCATGAATATTGTTATGTTTCCTTGGCCCAGCGCGTTCAGCGCCCTTGTTGCGTCGGGATAGTTCATCAGCCCGGCGATCGGTTCGACCGGTTGCAGCGTTCGCGAAAGCGAAATGGCCTTGCTCGCACTCCGCGACGCGAACGTGGCCACCCCGGCCCATTCGAGTGCAGTTACGCTCTGCCCCAGCTTCGGGTCGACAAAGTTCAGATCAGGCCTGCCGAGGCTTCTGTTGAACGCATCGACGTAGTACTGAGTGATCAGGGCGCTGCGTTCGAGCGGATCCCCGGTGACGTATCCATCGGGTTTGAGGACCTTCCATGCCTGCAGTTGCCACGGCTGGAATTGCTTGCCCGCCGGCAGGACTGCGATGGTGACCGACTGCCTCAGATAGGTCATCGCCCCCGGACCGGATGAGGTCAGCAGGACTCGGACCAACAAGGTCGACGTCATATAGTTCACCACCCGAGCGGGCGAAACGCCGGCTACACCGGGTAGATCCTGTACCTGGAAGGCGAACTCGTACCTGTTCGCTCCCCCCGCAACCTTCGTCCCTCGGATGATGCGGCCGTCGGACAGCTCCACCGACGCGACTACGACGGCGGTCGGGCCGTAATCGGGAATATCTGCCGTCAAGGTGACGATGTCGCCCGTTTCATAGATGCTGTCAGCGTGATCCAGCGTGAACGCTACCTGACCCGGCACGGTCAGCTTCCGCGTGAACTTGTCCGTGGGAGCGGGGCCGTCTCCCAGCTCCAGGGTCGCCTCCGCCGCGGGTGCCTGGACCAGGTTTACGCTGAGCATCGCCAAGACGGCGGCACGCTGGCTCGCCGTCAGATCGTCTAGAGGGTCGCCCCCCGCCGCACTGTCGATTGTATAGATGGATTGGAACATCTTGGATACGAATCCGCTCGCGGCGACCAGCAGTTCGTCCACATAGGTCGCCGCGGGATTGTCGCTCGAGCGTACGCGTAGCTGCTTGCCCAAGGATTCGGGCAGACCGGTGATCAGGCTCTTGAAAAGGGAGTGGCTCGGGCTCCAGCTCGGGGAGCCGGAGTAGCCGCTCTGGATTGCGTCGAGAAGCTCCTGGGCCCAGATGGGCACCAGTTTGCCGATGGGCCGACCGTCATAGCCGACGAAGTTCCAGTCGGCGATCGTCATCTGGATGTCGTCCGTGGCGACGACCTTGCCCGCCTCGTCCTGATAGATCACGGCGAAGCCGAACTTGGGGACGCTTCGAACGCCCTGGAGCCAGAGGTCGAGCGGGCCGTTCTGGATCCCCGAAAGGTAACCGGTCGGATTGGAGAGGTCGAGGGTGAGGACCCCGTCGCCGGTCCCGTCCTTGTCGTAGAAGAGAGAGCCGTCGGTCTTGAACAGGCGGACGGCGGTCGGATCGGATAGCACGATCTTCAACTTGCCGCCGGTCATGCCCGCCGGCAACTTGTCGATGGTGATCTTGGCCAGATCCAGGTCGCCTTCCCCGGAACTCGCGCCGGGGATGTCGGCGGTATCCGCACCCAAGGCCGGCGTCCCGTCGGAGAGAGTGTACTGATTGTCGACAAGGATCACGTACTTGGAGGGGTCTCCGTCCTTCTCGACTTGGTCGGAGACCTCGACGCCCTGGTTGTCGCCCGTGCGATGGGCGGTGAGGTCGACGAATCCGGACACCGCATGGAATGTGACCGTCCCCCACGAAGGGAACGCGTCGTCCGCGGCGGAGTTGGTCCCCGTGTCCAAGACCACGTTGAGATAGTTCATCGCGCCGGGATCGCCGGCGAACGTGATGGTCCGAGTGCCGGACGACTTCGCCAACACGCCGTCGCCCCAGTTGGAGCCGCCCCAGACGAACGGCAAGGGCAACGGGTCCGAGATGTTCATATTGGGGAATGGTTTGCTGGTGACGCTGAAGGAGAAGGAATCCCAATATCCCCTGGTCGCGTTGTAGGAATCCCACGTCGAGAAGTCGTAGTCGAATGTGAACGTATACGTGTCGGACGGCATCAAGAGGATCGACACGCCGTGGTACGAGCCCGGCTGGCTCTCGTGCTCGGTCCTGCCGACCTTGCCGAGCGTGATGGTATCGCCCGACAATACGGCCTCGCCGTACGTCGAGCCGTACTCGATCACCAGGGCGATCGTGCCGGCCGCGTCGCCCGCCGTCGCCCGCGCGACCGCGGTTCCGCTACCGGTGTTGGGGGCCGTATACAAGCCCGACGCGCTCACGGACCCGATGCCGCTGGCGAGCGACCAAGAGATCGAAGGTTGGCTCTTCAGGTCGTTACCGAACTGGTCCTTGGCGACCGCCTTGAGCTGCGACCGCTCCCCGGGGCGGATGACGCCGCGTTCGGACGAGAGGACCAGTTTGGTCGCCTTCTGCTCGACGGACACGGTCGCCTTGCTCTGGGCGACGGCCCCTTGATTGCTGACCGTCACGAGGAAGGTGTATTCGCCTGCGGACGAGAACGTGGCGGTGACGCTGCTCGCCGTGTGAGAATGATTGTCGCTGAACTTCGGCATGAAAGCCCCGGCCGGCATCGATTCGATCGACCAGGAATAGGTCAGGGCTGAGCCGGCACCCGCGACCTGGGCTCCCACGCTGAGCTGGGTGGATTCGCCCGCGACTTGCGCCCCCGAAGCGGAGGCCGGCGAGACGATGACTGGGGTCGCCGCATAGTCGTCGGGGGTGGAGGTGGGCGTTACGGTGATCGTGACCGTCGTCCAAGGGCCCGACGCAACTCCATCGCTGGCTTTGTAGACGAACGAATCCTGCCCGTAGAATCCTGTGGCGGGCACGTAAGTGAACGTCCCGTCATGGTTTAGGGTCAACGTACCGGCTCGCGACGCCACGACCAGCATCGCCGTCAGTTGGTCACCGTCGGCGTCGGAATCGTTGGAGAGGATCCCGCTCGATGCCGCGGAGATGACGAGCGAGTTCCCCTGCGTCGTGGAATACGCATCGTTCAGAGAAGTCGGGGCGTGGGGATTGGTGACGAGGATCGTCACCGTCGCCAAGTCGCTGTCCAGGGCGCCGTTACTGGCCCGGTAGGTGAAAGCGTCAGTCCCGGTGAAGCCGGGATTCGGCGTATAGGAGAAGGACCCGTCGGGGTTCAAGACCACCGATCCGTGGCTGGCATTGCCGACGATGGCCGCCGTCAGGGGGATCCCGTAGGGATCGGTGTCGTTGGACAGGACGCCGTAGGCCTTGGTTATCGAGAGGTCGCGGTCATGGAGCGAAGTGTAGGATTCATTGTTGGCCGTCGGATGGATGATCGTCAGCGAGACGACGTCGCTGAATGGTGAATCGCCCGCGGCGTTGGCGGCGATCAGCCGGTAATTGTAGGGGATGCCCGACTGCAGGCCTGTGTCCGTGAAGCTCGTTGCGCCCGCTCCGGTATTGCCGACGTTAGCCCAGACGCCGGAGTTCATCAGCCGTTCGATGCGGTAGCCCGTTTCATTGCTGACATCGTCCCACGAAACCGTGATCGACGAGCTGGAGGCCGCTACGGCCTTCACTCCGGACGGGGCTTTCGGGAACGCCGGGGCGGCCGACCAACCCGTAGCATAATTCGAATGACCGCTGATGGCGGAAAAGGCCCGGACCCGGAAGTAGTATGTCTTCGACCCTTCGAACGGACCGGTGGCGGTGATCGTCGCGAATCTGCCGGGTACCGAGCCGACGGGAAGCCATGTAGTCCCATCGTTCGACTGCTCGACCTGGTATTCCGAGGCACGAGACGAGTTGTTCGTCCATGCGATGTCGGCACGACCCCAGGAAATAATTGACGCCGTGAGGCCTGTCGGGGCCGACGGTTGGGTGATGGCGGTTACAGGCGAGCTCGGCGCCGATTCTCCAATTGCGTTGGTGGCCACGACCCTGTAGGTGTACGACGTCCCCTCGATCAGGCCGGCGTCGGTCGTGGTGGTCGTGCCCGCTCCGACTGTCGTGACTTCCAGCCAGGTTGCGCCGGACCGCCGCTCGATGCGATATTGGGTCGCGCCGACGACCCCCGCCCATGACAATCTGATGCTCGCATCCGACTGCGTTGTCGCCGCAAGGCCGGTCGGCTTGCTCGGGAAGGCGGGAGTCGCCGCCGTCGTCGTCGCCGCATTCGAGTAGGCGGCGAGCGTGTTCAGGTAGGCCCGGATGCGGTAGTGATAGGTGGTCGAGCCGTCGAACGGGCCCGCGTCCACGGCGCTCGTCGCGTTCGCACCGATGCTGCCGCCGACGCTGGTCCAACCCGTGATGCCGTCGGGCGACCGCTCGACGACGTAGGAGGTCTCCTTCGAGGACCGGTCGGTCCACGAGAGGTCGACGCGGCCGCCGGAGACAGCGGTCGCCGAGAAGCCGGAAGGCGCCAGCAGCGGGGAGACGGCGTTGGCCGCGGCGCCGGGCGCGGAGTCGCCGGCCGCGTTGTACGCGGTCACGCGGTAGTAGTAGCGCGTCCCCTCCGCAAGGCCCGAGTCCGTGAGGCTCGTGGAAGAGGTCGGCGCGCCGACCTGCGCCCAGCCGGAGGTCCCGGTGGCGCTCCGCTCGACCCGATAGCCGGCCGCCCCGATCGCGGCGGACCACGTCAGGGCGATCGAGCCCTCGGCCCCGGGGGTCGCCGTCGGCGCCGCCGGCTTGCTCGGGAAGGCGGGAGTCGCCGCCGTCGTCGTCGCCGCATTCGAGTAGGCGGCGAGCGTGTTCAGGTAGGCCCGGATGCGGTAGTGATAGGTGGTCGAGCCGTCGAACGGGCCCGCGTCCACGGCGCTCGTCGCGTTCGCACCGATGCTGCCGCCGACGCTGGTCCAACCCGTGATGCCGTCGGGCGACCGCTCGACGACGTAGGAGGTCTCCTTCGAGGACCGGTCGGTCCACGAGAGGTCGACGCGGCCGCCGGAGACAGCGGTCGCCGAGAAGCCGGAAGGCGCCAGCAGCGGGGAGACGGCGTTGGCCGCGGCGCCGGGCGCGGAGTCGCCGGCCGCGTTGTACGCGGTCACGCGGTAGTAGTAGCGCGTCCCCTCCGCAAGGCCCGAGTCCGTGAGGCTCGTGGAAGAGGTCGGCGCGCCGACCTGCGCCCAGCCGGAGGTCCCGGTGGCGCTCCGCTCGACCCGATAGCCGGCCGCCCCGATCGCGGCGGACCACGTCAGGGCGATCGAGCCCTCGGCCCCGGGGGTCGCCGTCGGCGCCGCCGGCTTGCTCGGGAAGGCGGGAGTCGCCGCCGTCGTCGTCGCCGCATTCGAGTAGGCGGCGAGCGTGTTCAGGTAGGCCCGGATGCGGTAGTGATAGGTGGTCGAGCCGTCGAACGGGCCCGCGTCCACGGCGCTCGTCGCGTTCGCACCGATGCTGCCGCCGACGCTGGTCCAACCCGTGATGCCGTCGGGCGACCGCTCGACGACGTAGGAGGTCTCCTTCGAGGACCGGTCGGTCCACGAGAGGTCGACGCGGCCGCCGGAGACAGCGGTCGCCGAGAAGCCGGAAGGCGCCAGCAGCGGGGAGACGGCGTTGGCCGCGGCGCCGGGCGCGGAGTCGCCGGCCGCGTTGTACGCGGTCACGCGGTAGTAGTAGCGCGTCCCCTCCGCAAGGCCCGAGTCCGTGAGGCTCGTGGAAGAGGTCGGCGCGCCGACCTGCGCCCAGCCGGAGGTCCCGGTGGCGCTCCGCTCGACCCGATAGCCGGCCGCCCCGATCGCGGCGGACCACGTCAGGGCGATCGAGCCCTCGGCCCCGGGGGTCGCCGTCGGCGCCGCCGGCTTGCTCGGGAAGCTTGCGGTGGCGACGGAAGCGACGTTCGAGTACGTCGAGAAGTCCGCGAGGGTGTTGTAGGCCCGGATGCGGTACTGATAGGTGAGCGACCCGTCGAAATCGGCCAGGTCGGAGTACGCGACCGAGTTGGCGGGGCGCGACGGGAGCACGGTCCAGGAGACGCCGTTGGTCGAGCGTTCGAGGTAATAGGCCGTCTCGACGGTCGACGCGTCGGTCCACGCCAGGTCGACGCGCCCCCCCGAGAGGGCCGCGGCCGTCAGGCCGGTCGGGGCCGCGATGGAGGTCGCTGCGTTCGCCGAGGCGCTGGGCGCCGAGTCGCCCCCGGCGTTGTACGCCGTGACGCGATAGTAATACCGCTTCGCCTCGGCGAGTCCGGCGTCGTCGAAGCTCGTCGACCCCGCCGGGGCCGTCCCGACCTGGGCCCACCCCGTCGAACCGTCCGGGCTCCGTTCCACCCGGTATCCCGAGGTGCCCGCCGCGTCCGCCCACGCGACCCGGAGGCTCGAGCTGGTGGGCGAGCCGACGGAGACGCCCGTCGGCGCGGCCGGGAACGCGGTCGTCGTCGACGCCGTGGCGTAAGCCGAGTAGTAGGAGACCGGGAAACCGACGTTGAATGTGAGGACCGAGCGGACGCGGAAATAGTAGGTCGTCCCCGGGGCGAACGACCCGGCGATCGAGGCGGTCGTCGCGTTCGCCGGCCTGGAGATCAAGTTCCAACCCGTCACGCCGTTGGTCGACCACTCGACCTGGTAGGCTGTCTCGATCGCGGAGCGGTCCGTCCAGGCCAGGTCGATCCGGGCCGCGGAGACGTAGGTCGCCGCTAGGTCCGCGGGGCCGGACAGCTCGGTCGTCGCGCCGGCCGTCGCGGCGTAGGCCGAGTCGCCCGCGCCGTTGGTCGCGCGGATGCGATACGAGTAGGAGGTCCGCTCGGTCAGCCCGGAGTCGACGAACGCGGTCGCGTCGGGGCCGACGACCCCGATCTGCGTCCACGTCGAGCCGACGAGGCGCTCGATCTTGTAGCCGGTCTCCCCGGCCACGTCGTTCCAGGTGAGACGGACCTCGGTCGCCGACGTCCCCGCGGCGGCGAATCCCGTCGGGGCGACCGGCTGGCCGGCCGTCGTGGCGACGACGACGGCCGGCGTCGAGGAGCCGGCCGCATTGGTCGCCGCGACCCGGAACCAGTAGGTCGTCCCGGGCGTGAGGTTGGTCGCCTGGAACGAGCCCACGCCGGTCCAACTCGCCGTCGCGGTGCCGGCCGTCGTGAAAGCGACCCCGTCGGTCGAATACTCGACACGGTACTGATCTTCGTTGTCCGTGGCGTCCGTCCAGGAGAGATTGACCTGGACGTTCGAGGCGACCGTCGCCGTCAGGTTCACGGGCGGCACCGGGAGGACCTGGGCCGGGGCGGCCGAGGCGACGTTCGAGTACGCCGAGTCGTCGCCGTTGTAGGCCCGCACCCGGAAGTAGTAGAGGACGCCCGGCGTCAGCCCGCCGACGGCGGCCGTCGTGACGTTGGCCGCGGGCGTGGCGATCACGGCGAAGTCGACACCGTCGGTCGAGCGTTCGACCTTGTAGCCCGATTCGTTGGTCGCGACGTCGGTCCAGGCCAGGTTGATCAGGGTCGGCGAACCGGGGGCGGCCGTCAGGTTGATCGGCGCGGCCGGGGCCGTGCTCGTGCGGCCGGCGACCGCGGGGGAGTAGGCAGACTGCCCCGAGGCGCTGTAGGCCCGGACGCGGAACCAGTAGACGGTCCCAGGGGCGAGCCCGGCCGCCGAGTACGCCGCCTGATTGGCCCCGGTCGTCCCGATCTCTGCGAAGTTGACGCCGTCCGCGGAACGCTCGACCTTGTAGCCGGTCTCGTTCGAGGCGGCGTCGTACCAGGTCAGGTTGATCGCCGCGCCCGAGGCCGCGGACGCCTGGAGGTTGGTGGGCGCGTTGAGCAGCGGAGTGGTCGCCCAGGCGATCCCCGAGTAGGCCGAGTCGCCCGCCGCGTTGGTCGCCCGCACGCGGTACGCGTAGGTGACGCCGGCCGCCGCGGACGTGTCCGAGAAGTTCCAGCCGCCGAAGGAGTTTGCGGGCCCGATCTCGGCGAAGGTCACGCCGTCGGTCGAGCGCTCGACCTTGTAGCCCGTCTCGTTGTCCGTCAGGTCGGCCCACTTCAGGTCGACCCGCGAGCTGCCCATCACCGTCGCCGACAGCACGGCCGGGGCGCCGGGCGGCGTCACGGTCGCCGCGGCGGACGCGACGTTGGAATAGTCCGAGGCCTCGACGCCGGTGTTCCTCGACAGGACGCGGAAATGGTAGGTGACGCCCGCGGTCAGTCCGGTCGCGACGTAACTCGTCTGGTTGCCGCCGACCCATCCCGCGTTCGCGAAGTCGACGCCGTTGGTCGACCGCTCGATGTAATAGCCCGTCTCGTTCGTCGCCGCGTCGGTCCAGGCGAGGTTGATGTAGCCGTCGCCCCTCGCCACGGCCGTCAGGTTGGCCGGGGCCGCGGGCACGAACTTCGTGGCGGCGGAGGCCGTCGTGGAGTACGCCGAGTGGCCTTGGCCGTTGTAGCCGCGCACCCGGAAGTAATAGGTGACGCCGGGCGTGAGGCCGGTCGCCTGGTAGGAGCCCTGGTTGACGGGGCTCGTCCCGATCTCGGCGAAGGTCACGCCGTCGGTCGACCTCTCGACCTTGAAGCCCGTCTCGTTGTTCGATTGATCGAACCAGCTCAGGTCGATCCGCGTGCTGGAGGCGGGCGAGGCGTAGAGCGTCCCGGGGGTTGCGACGGGGGCCACGGCGGGCGTCGTCACGGAGGCGGTCGGCGAGAACGCCGTGTCGCCCGAGGGGGTGACGGCGCGGACTCGGTAGGTGTAAGTCGTCGCGGCCGTCGCGGCGTCGGTGTAGTACAGGCCCATGTAGGTGGGCCAGTTCACGATCTGGGTGAAGTTCACCCCGTCGGTCGACCGCTCGATCTTGTAGGCGGTCTCGTTCGGCAGGTTGTCCGACCAGGTCAGCTGGACCTGGGTCGGCGAAGTCGCGACGGCCTTCAGGTTGGTGGGATAGTTGAAGGACGGCATCGTGACCAGCACGGCCGGGGCGAATGCGGACGTCCCCTGGGCGTTGTAGGCGCGGATGCGGAAGTACGTGCCGCTCGCGATCGGCTGCGACGGATAGCCGTAGACGACCGAGGTCTGATCCGCCGAGGGGCTGCCGTAGGCCGTGAAGTTCACCCCGTCGAAGGACCGCTCGACGTCGAACCGCGTTTCATTGTCGGAGTTGTCGGTCCAGTCGAGCCGGACCTCGGAGTTCGACAGGGGGACGGCCGTGAGGCCCGTCGGCGCGGCCGGCAGGAGGGCCGTCGTCGAGGCCGTCGCGACGGCCGAGGAGGCCGAGTCGCCGGCCGCGTTGTAGGCCTTCACGCGGAACCAGTAGGCGGTCGTCGGGGAGAGGCCCGTGACGCTGAACGACGTCGACGTCGTGGTGCCGACGGCGGTGAAGGCAACGCCGTCGGTCGACCTCTCGACCCTGTAGCCCTGGACGTCGTCCGAGTCGTTCCGCCAGGTCAGGTTGACCTGGACCCCGGAGACGGCGACGGCCGCGAGGCCGAGCGGTGCGGCCGGGACGACGGGTGCGCCGGCCGCGGAGACGACGTTCGACGGCGCGGAGTCGTCGCCGTTCGCGGCTCGGACCCGGAAGTAGTAGGTCGCGCCGAACGTCACGGTCGCCACGTAGGTCGTGGAATTCGCCGACAGCGACTGCAGGAGCGTGAAGTTCACGCCGTCGGTCGAGCGCTCGATCTTGTAGCCCGTCTCGTTCGTCGCCAGATCGGTCCAGGCCAGGTTGATCTTCGTCGGCGCGGCCGGGGCGGCCGCGAGGGCGATCGGCGCGGCCGGGGCGGTGCTCGTCCGGGTCGGGACGACGGCGGAGTAGGCGGAATCGCCGGAGGCGTTGGCGGAGCGGATCCGGAACCAGTAGTTGGTCCCGGAGGAGAGCCCCGTCGCCGAATAGCTCGTCTGATTCGCCCCGACGGTCGTCAGCGGCGCGAAGGCGACGCCGTCGGTCGACCGCTCGATCTTGTAGCCGGTCTCGTTCGTCGCGGCGTCGTACCAGCTCAGGTCGATCCGTCCGCCCGAGACGACGGTCGCGGCGAGGTTGGTCGGCGGGTTGAGGAGCAGCGTCGCGGCCGAGGCGACGTTCGAGTTCGCCGAATCTCCGGAGGCGTTGGTCGCTCGTACGCGGAACCAGTAGGTCGTATTCGGGGCGAGCCCGGTCGCCGAGTAGCTGGACTGGTATGCGGGCGCCGTCGTGAGCAGGGTGAAGTTCACGCCGTCGGTCGACCGCTCGACCTTGTAGCCCGTCTCGTTGTCGGTGAACTCGCGCCAGGTCAGGTCGACCTGCGAGTTGGAGGCGGCCGTCGCCGTGAGGACGACCGGGGCGGCCGGCGGCTGGACCGTGGTCGTCGCGGAGGCGACGTTCGACCAGGCGGAATTCTCGGCGTTGTAGGCCCGGACGCGGAAGTGGTAGGCCGCCCCGGGCGCGAGGTTGGACGCGTAAGAAGTCGTCTGGTTCGCGCCGACGGTCGTCAGGAGGGCGAAGTTGACCCCGTCGGTCGAGCGCTCGATCCTGTAGCCGGTCTCGTTCGTCGCCGCGTCCGTCCAGGCCAGGTTGATCCGGTCCGGGCCCGCCGGGACGGCGGCCAGGTTCAGGGGCGCGGCCGGGACGGAGCCGACCCTCGCGACGGCCACGTTGGAGTTCGCCGACTCGCCCGAGCCGTTGTAGGCCCGGACGCGGAACTGGTACGTCGCGCCCAGGGTCAGCCCGGTCGCCGTCAGAGACGTCTGGCCCGCGGGCGGCGAGCCGACGGAGGTCCACGTCTCGCCGTCGGTCGAGCGTTCGACCCGGAAGCCCGTCTCGTTGCTCGAGTTGTCGGCCCAAACGAGGGAGACCTGGGTCCCGGAACTCCAGGATGCCGCGAGGCCGCTCGGGGCCGCGATCGCCGGAGTCGTCGCCGAGGCCGTCGCCGAGTAGTTCGACAGTGAGCCCGTGCCGTTGCTGTAGGCCCGGACTCGGAAGTAGTAGGGGGTCGAGGCCGAGAAGAGGCCGGAGACCACGGCCTTGGCGGCACCCGCCGGGGCCGTCACGACGGCCGTCCAGGCGACGCCGTCCGTGGACTGCTCGACGACGTAGCCGCTCTCCGCGCCGGACGCGTCCGTCCAGGTGACGTCGATCCGATTCGTGGCGAAGAACTGGGCCGCGACGCCCGTCGGAGCGGCGAGAGGCGTGGTCGCGGACACGACGGCGCTCGACGTGGACGCGCCGGCTCCGTTGACCGCCGTGACGCGGTAGTAGTATCGGGCGTCGTCCGAGAGGGCCGCGTCCGCGAAGCTCGTCGCCCCGGCCGCCGCCGTGCCGGCCGCCGCCCAGGCCGTCCCGTCCGAGCTGCGCTCGATCGAGTACGAGTCGGCCCCGGGGGACGCCGCCCACGTCACGAGGGTCGAGTTGGCGGAGGTGGCGGAAGCGGACAGGCCCGTCGGCTGGTCGGGCGGTTCCAGTGTGTCGAAGAAGATCCCGGCGATCATCGCGTTCGCGCCCTCCAGCTTGGTCACCCGGAACCGGACGTGCCCCGCGATCTCCCAAGTAGCGTAGACGCCGCCGTTGAAGTCCGAGAGCGTCCGACTGTCGAGCAAGGCTCCCGTCCCGGCGTCGAGCACGTCGATCCGCTGCGACCGCGAGGACGAGTTCCAGTCGAGCGCGTACAGGCCAACCCGGTGAGTCCGACCGTCGAGGAGGTCGACGTCCATGGTGAACTGGGCAGAGTTGTAGAAGGTGGCCGCGATCCGCCCGGCGACTTCGGCCTTCTGGAGCGCCCGGACGGAGGTCGAGGTCGTGGACCAAGTGACGTTCCAACCCCCCGCGATCGCGACGGTCGCGTAGGGTGGAAGGGAGGTCGCGTCGCCCGCGAGGCGGTAGCCGTCCTCGCCATACGTCCCCTTCCAGTCCCCCTGCGTCGCCGCGTCCGTCGCGAACGAGACGGCCGAGCCGTCGATCCTCTCCATCGAGACGTCGTCCAGCAGCGCCGCGACGTCCCCGCCGGCCGAGTTCAGCCCGACGATCGCCAGGCTGTGCACGCCCGCCGGGGCGTCGAAGGTCGCCGTCGCGTAGGCGGCGTACGTCGAGCCCGCCGGCGTGAACCGCCCGACTTCGACGCCGTCGATCGTGACCTTGAAGTCCTGGGCGGCCGCGCTCGGGCTGCGCTGGGCGGCCTTGAACGAGACCTTGTAGCGGCCCGCGTGCAGATTCGCGGTCGTCTGGGTGATCGACCCGGCGCCGCGGACGAAGGCGGCCTGCCCGCCGCTGGGGGCGGACGGATTGCCCAGGGTCATGGCCGATCCGTCGGCCGCCAGCCCCGCCCCGTCGAGCCCCGAGGCCGCGGAGAACGTCCACTGCGACCCGACGGGAGCGGCGGCGTGGGTCCCGGCCGCGAGTTGCGGCGTTGCGAAATCGCCGCCGACCAGGGCGCGCGGGCTGACGAGCCTGGCGTCGGCCCAGTCGGCGAGGTCGGACGCGTCGCCGTCCCCGCCGTTCGACACGACGAGTCGGAGGTTGGTCCGGCCGGCCACGTCGACGTCGATCGGGATCGCGGCCGACGCCCCGGTGACGAGGCCCGAGTCGTAGAGCTTCGCGCCGTCGGCCCACACCTGGAAGACCACCGATCCCGACGAGCCCGCGGCGTCGTCGATCCCGACCGTGGCCTTGAGGCGGCTGTATCGCCCCGCCAGCGCATACTGGACGTCGCTCGCTCCGTAGACGCCGAGGCCCTGGGCGTATGTCACGCCGTCCAGCGAGATCGCGCCGCCGTCGCCGGCCGCCGAGCCGCCGTTGCTCCTGTCGATCTCCACCGGCCCCAGGCCGTTCGTCGCCGAGGTCCACGCGAGTCGGCTCAGCCGCACGTCCGCGGCCATGAGCTGCCGGCCCTCGAGAGGCTGCATCCCCGGGACGAAGCCGCGGAAGGCGCGGGCGCGGCGGGCCAGACGGTCGCGATGCCTGTCGGAGGACGAACGGCGCATGGTGTAGCTCTCGTGGGGGCGACGCCCCCGTCGGCGCGCACGCCGGTCGGGGCGGTCTACCGAGTTTGCCGCCTGCCAAACAATGTCGAAGTCTGCGAGGTCGCCCCGGGGGGCGAACAGGTGCGGGCCGGGCGAGGCCCTGCATCCAAAAACGGTTGAGGCCGCCCATCCAATCGCGGGCGACCTGATGGATTCATGTGATAAACCCAAGTAGATCGTAAAACAAGCCGGCGCCGCGACGATGAAATCAATTTAATCGTCTCGAGCGGCCGGCTCGGCGGATCGATCGCCGCAGGATTCTCTCGCCCCCGGCCGGCGGCGCTTCATTCATCCGCGACCGAATCCAAAGCGCCACAACGATCCGCGCATCCCTCGCGACCCGCCCGCGTCGCACATAAATGGCGTTCCAGGACTTTCGTCCAGGAACGAGCGAAGCGCGACGGCACCGCAAAGAAGGACTTCGCAAGACGTATCGATCTGCCCCCTCTCTCGATGTTCGTCGCTTCCCGGGAACACGACGATCGCCTACTCCGACCTCTGACGAGACCTTGAGCCGCGAAGGCGCTCTGGAGTATCGTCGGGCGACGATTGGACATGTGCGGCCGGATCGGCGTGGAATGATCAGCAAAATCGACGACCTCCTTGCGGCAGCACACCGTCGAGGGCGAGCGCATCGAATACGAGGCGGGCTGGAACCCGGACGCCGTGGTCCGGACCCTCTGCGCCTTCGCCAACGACTTCGAGAACCTGGGCGGCGGCTGCGTCGTCGTCGGCCAGGACTGCGACGAGGACGGCCGCCCCGTCTTCCCCCCGGCCGGCCTCGAGGAGGGCCGGCTGGACGCGATCCAGCGGGAGCTCCTCGCCGCCTGCAACCGGATCCAGCCGGCCTACTTCCCGATCCTGAGCGTCGAGAAGTACGAGGGGAGGAACCTGATCGTGCTCTGGGCCCCGGGCGGCATGAACCGCCCGTACAAGGCCCCGAGCGCCGTGACCGCCAAGACGAAGGAGCACCGCTACTTCATCCGACGCTACTCGAGCACGATCGAGGTGAAGTCGAACGGCGAGGACGAGCAGGAGCTCCTCCGCCTGACCGCAACCGTCCCGTTCGACGACCGTCGATGCGTCTCGGCCGACGTCGACGACCTGCGCCCCGGGCTGATCCGGGCGTATCTGAAAGAGGTCGGCAGCGGGCTCCACGAGGACGCGGCCGGGATGCCGCTCGTCGAACTGGGGCGGCGGATGAACATCGTCGACGGGGCCGACGAGTTCGCGAGGCCCCGCAACGTCGGCGTGCTGTTCTTCCACGACAAGCCGAGGAAGTTCCTCCCCGGGGCGCAGATCGACGTGGTGATCTTCCCCGACGGCCCCGGCGGCGACGTGATCGTCGAGAAGTCGTTCCACGGCCCGCTGCACGAGCAGGTTCGGGACGCCCTGCGCTACATTGAGAGCAACGCGCTCAGGCGGAAGATCGTCAAGAGCGGCGACCGCGCCGAGGCGGTCCGCATCCTGAACTACCCCTTCCCGGCCGTCGAGGAGTCCCTGGTCAACGCCGTCTACCACCGCGGCTACGACCAGCGGGAGCCGGTCGAGGTGCGGATCAACCCGGACGGGATCGAGATCGTCAGCTACCCCGGGCCGGACGCCTCGATCCGGCTCGAGGCCCTCACGGGCGAGAAGATCGTGGCCCGGCGCTACAGGAACCGCCGCATCGGGGAGTTCTTGAAGGAGCTCGACCTGACCGAAGGCCGCTCGACCGGCATCCCCAAGATCCGCAGGGCGATGGCGACGAACGGATCGCCGCCGCCCAGGTTCTCGACCGACGAGGGGCGGAGCTACTTCCTGGTGGAGCTGCCCGTCCACCCGAAACTCGCGGGGGTGAAGGCGCATGACGAGGCGCATGACGAGGCGCATCAGGAGCTCACCGAGGCCGAGGCCAAGATCCTGTCGTTCGTCGCGGATCGGCCGAGGAGCCGACCGGAGATCGCTCGGCACCTCGGGCAGAAGGGCCGCAGCGGGCACCTCTACAAGTCCACCGACCGCCTGCGCGGCCTGGGGCTCGTCGAGCTGACGATCCCCGACAAGCCCCGGAGCAGGAACCAGAAGATTCGGCTCGCCGAGGAGGGCGCGGCGTGGCTGGCGGCGAAATAGCCGGCTGGAAGCTAAACTGCGGAAGTCTCGCAAGAAGGCCGTCTAAAGTTCTGACTTCTACCGGACATAAAGGGCGTTCCCGGACGCTAGCCGAACGGGCCCTCACGACCCTGGCGGCGGAATGGCTGCTCCAGGCGCGTCAAGCCTCCGGGAGGCTATTCGACGTCCCCCTCCCCGTCACAGTAGCAGGCGTCGGACCCGTACTTGTACCAGACGTCCATCATGGCCCTCAGCTCCTCCAGGCGGGCGAGGATGGCGACCCGGTCCTGGTAGACGCGGTCGTCGTCGACGAGGACGGGGGGACGCGTCCCTGCGGGCAAGCCCCCGCGGCCGGGGCCGGCGGCCGCGACGAGCACCACCTCATGGGCCAGGCACGACTCCTGCAGGGCCTGCTGGAGCTCCCGACCCGCCGGGTCCTCGGCCGTCCTGTAAAGGGTGATCATCGCCACTCCCGTCCCGCGGGCCTTCCCGCGGCCCGACTCTCCACGCCCCTGCTCCACGATGGTCCGACGCCCGATTATCGAGTCATTGCAACTCGCGGGCGCGCCGCGGCCGGCGAGGAGGTCGTCGGCGACGACGGATGCGGCCGGCTTCCGGCCGGGCCGAGACTGCGATGCGGGGCGGCTCGGAGCGGGAATCGCCGGAACCGCCTGCGTCGCGATCCCGCGAGTCCGCCGCCGGGCCGGCGACGGTCATCGAGGACTCGGGCCGCGCGGGCGCGCCGCCGACGCTATGGACTCGGCTTCCGCGTCCGGCGGCCCGGCTCCGGCCGTCCCTCGGGCCTCGACTCGCCCAGGTGCCTGGACCTGTCTGCAGGCCCGAGTCCTTGACGTAGATGGGCGCTCCGCCGCCGCGGCCCGCCCCTTCCCGCCTCACGGGCACGGCCTCCACCGCACGCGAGTCGCGCAGGGCCTGGATGACGGCGCGTCGATCGCGCGGCGGAGGATCGAAACCTCTTCGACCTCGTCCCCCCGGGGGGATCCGTCGAGGGGGGCGTCGGGTCCGCCGGCCGGACGACGGACCCGTCGCGGCCGACGACGCCCGGCGATGCGGGCTGGGCCTGAATTCCGGGCGATTCCGCGTCATAGAAGTCCGACGCCCCCTTAGCGGGCGGCCCCGGAACGACGCGACCCTTCCACGAAAGGCCCGACCATGTCCAGCAAGTCCAAGAACCGCAGGAACGCCTTCGACTTCTCCGACCCCCGCTGGGCCGACCACGCCGCCGGACGGGCGGCCGCGGCCTGGACGCGGTGGGACGCCCCCTACTTCGGCGGCCCCTTCGACCGCGCGGCCGACCTGAGGCTCTGGCTCGTCCGCGAGGCCGGCGGCCGGCCGATCCTGGCGTGCCTCCGGCCCCGCGTCGACCCCGCCGCCGGCGTCGTCGCGCTCGGGGCCGACGGGGTCGCGGGGGCCTGGGACCTCGCCCTGGAAGACGGATCGCCGGCCGACCTCCACGCCGACGGCTCGCCGACGGCCGACCTGGCCCGCCGGGTCGCCGACCTCTTCCTCCGCCAGTGGCCCTCGGCCCCGGCCGCGCCGCCGCCGGTCCCGGAGACGTACCTGGCCTACCGGGGCCGCGTCCCGGTCCGCATGACGGCCGAGTTCGCCGAGCGGCTCGCCCGCGACTGCGGCGGCGACCCGACCCCGGACCGGGTCCGCGAGGCCTGGGCCGGGGTGCCGACGCTCGTCCGCTCGCCGGACCGGTCGACCCGCTGGCTCTACCCGGCCCGGTTCCTCGCCTCCGACTCGCCCCACGGCTACGCGGCCCACCCCGAGACGCTCGAGCCGGCCCCGGCCCCCGACGCCGAGGCGGCCCCCGGCTGGGTGCGGACGGCCCGCGGGTGGGCCCCGCACGTCCCCCTGGGCGGGGCCGAGGTCTACGCCGCGACCGGCCGCCTGGGCGGCCTCGAGGCGGCGAACCCGGCCTTGGCGGTCTACCGGGGGCACGGCCTGCTGGGGCGGCGCGACTCGCTCGACGACCGCGCCCGCGTCGACGCCGCGGCGGCCCGGCTGGCCGACGACGCCGAGTTCGCCCCGGGGGACCGCCTGGCGCTCTGCGAGGCGATGCGGGCGCGGCTCTCGCGGCGGGTCAAGTACACCCTGGGCGACCTGACGGCCGCCCTGCTGAACCCCCGCCGGCCGGTCGCCGCCTCGACCCACCCGCGGGTCGTCGCGTTCCCCGAGGCCGACCTGGCGTCCCTCGCCCGCCGCGGCTGGGACCTCCGCGGCCTCGCCGCCCTCGGCTTCGACCGGGAGGCGGGCGTCGTCCCGGACCGGGAGGTCGCGACGGAGGTCGAACCGGTTCGGCTCCTCGCCGCCTCGTGACGCCTCTCGAGCCGGCGCGGCGTGGACCTCGAACGGTCCCGAGACGCGCGGGGGTCGCTCGATCCTCGTCCGTCAACGCAGGCGGCCCGTCGGGAGCATGGACGGACGCGGTCCCGCGAGGGCCCGCGTCCGTCCTGAACGCCCGACGGGCCGAAGACCCTTCGTCGCCGAGCGGCGATTCAAATTTGAAGCGGACCGACGACGCCGAACGACCTCCGGCGGTCGTATCATTCCTGAAAGGAGGACGCCTTGGAATTCCCAGCCGAGCCCGACGGCCCGCCCCCGGATCCCTCGCGCCGAGCATGGGCCCCGGACGACCTCGACGCCCGCCGCGAACGCCTGGCGCAGATCCTGGGCGGCATCCTCGCCCGACGCTGGCTGGCCGAGCGTCGCGGCGACGGCCTCGGCCCCCTCGCCCGCGAGGAGGCCCCGGCCCTCCACGATCCCGACGACGCCAGGACCGCCGACCATGAAAGCCCCCCGTGACGACCGGTCGACCCTCCCGAGGCGGCCGCCCGCGAACGACGCCCCCGACGCCGCGTCCTCGCGGAAGCGGGCCCAGTTCCTCAAGGCCTGCGGCGCCTGGCTGGCGCGGTTCCCGCCCGCATCGCCCGTCTACGCGCTCCCGCCGCCGCTCGTCGCCGCCCTGGCGGGACCGATGGGGATCGACGCGGAGGACGTCCGCGCCGAGCGTCTCCTGGAGGATTTCTGCCGCGGCCGCTCCGCGGCGGGGGTCCGGGACGGCCGGCCCGTCGTCTATCGGTGGCTCGCCCCGGGCTCCCCGGAACCCGCGCGCGGCCGATCGATCGCCGCGAGGAACCGGGCGGCGACGCGGGGCCCCGGATCCCCTCTCGACGACGCCGACCTCCGCATCAAGGGCTACCTGGGGCGGCTGCTCGCCCATCCCGGATTCCTCCTCGAGTTCGCGGGCCAGAGGGACGCCTGGTCCGCGCTGCCGGATTCGGACCGCCCCCCCTGCCCCTCCGTCGCGAGGACCTCGCCGCCCCGGGCGCGGCGGATCGCGGCTTCGCGGCCTCCTTCGCCGCGTTCTGCGACCGCTGGGCGCTGGCCGGGGCGGCCGCCTGGGACCTGCCCGATCCGCAGGTCCCCGCCGTCGCCGCCGTCCCATCTTCCGTGCGGGCGACCGGAATCCAACTCGTCCTCCCCTTCCATCACGACCTCGAGGCGGACCGGGAGCTCCTCGATCGAATCCGCCGGGCCCAGCGGGAGCGGGCCCGCGCCGTCGGCCTCGACGCCGCGGCGGGGGGCCTCGCCAATTACGAAGCGTTCGCGCGCATGCTCGAGGTCCTGCACTGGGAACGCGTCGCGACCGGGCGCTACCTGGCCCCCGGTCGGCGGTCGGCCGGCTTCGTCGCCCCCCTCGTCCGGGGGATCGCCCGGTCGCTCGGGATGAAGGAGAGCCAGGTCGGGAAGGTGCGCAAGACGATCTCCGCCCTGCGCAAGGGGAGGGACCCCGCCTCGATCGCCGCCCTCCGCACCCGCTCCTGACGACGTCCCGCGGCGCCGGGCGTCGTCCGTCCCCCGCAGGGTCCCGAAATTCCGGTTTCGGGACCCCCGGCCGTCCACGGGCCCGTCGTATGGACCCGCGCCGTCCGCGATCCCCTCGAGGGGCCGCGCGACCGAGTCCGCGCCCGATCGAGATGGTCCCAAGATTCCATTTTCGGGTCCCCGTGCGCATCCGGCCGCCCGGCCAGGATCGAGCGACGGCCCGACTTAGGCGCCGTCCTCGGCCGTGTCCGGACCGCCCGGACCGCGCCCGATTCGACACCTTTTCCAGGACGACCATGGACGAACCCACCCCGGACGGCGACGCCGTCCGACCCCGCCCGGCGGCCGCGACCGACACCGACCGGCTGATCGACGAGCTCGTCGTCGCCGCCCACCGGCGGACCCCGCAGGAACAGTGCGGCCAGGTCGGCGCGATCTACGCGCGTTACTCCACCAAGGCCCAGGGGAGCGTCGGCGACCAGGTGCGGTCGGTCCTCGAGGCGGCCGCGAGGCTGAAGATCCACGTCCCGCGCGAGTTCGTCTTCTACGACGAGGCCGTCAGCGGGAGTCGGAATCGACGCCCCGGCCTCGACCGGCTCCGCGCGACCTTGGCCCGGCGCGGTGCCGTGCAGGCCGTCCTCGTCTTCGCCACCAACCGGCTCGGGCGCACCGCCTACCATGCGATGCAGATCGTCCACGAGGAGATGGTCGGCCGCGACATCCGCTGCGTCTTCACGTCGAACAACATCGACACGGCGGACGGCCACACGTGGCAGCTGCTCCTGCAGGCCTATTCCATGGTCGACCAGATGGTCGTCGCCTCCGCCGCCGCGCACATCCACGCCGCGCACGAGGCGATGTTCGACCAGGGCCTGGTCCACGGGGCGGTGACCTACGGCTACCGCGGCCGCGAGGTCGGGGAGGGCCGGGGCGTCCGGAAGGGCCGGCCCCTCCGGGAGTACGAGATCGACCCCGAGGCCGCCCCCTGGATCCTGCGGGCGTTCGAGTGGTACGCCCGCGAGGGCCTCTCGATCGGCGAGGTCGTCCGCCGCCTCAACGCCGAGCCGCGGGCCCCGCGCAACCCGAGGCTCCTCGCCGGCTGGGACCATGCGGCGGTCCGGCGGATGTTGGGCAACCCCCGATACCGGGGCCATTGGATGTACGGGGAGACCAAGGCCGTCTGCCACCCCGGGAAGGCCTCCACGGCCCACGTGCGCCGGGACGCGCCCCTCAAGTCGGCCCGGCTGGAGCACCTCCGGATCGTCCCCGAGGACCTCTGGCTCCGGGCCCGGGCCCGGCTCGCGGAGGGGGACCGCCGCGCCGCCGGCCGCAAGCCGCGGGACGGCGACCACCGTTCCCGGCCCAGGGCCCTGGCGGGCCTGTTCCATTGCGGCGCCCACGGCCGGCGGATGCAGGCCGGCGGCGGCCACGGCAAGATGCTGATCTGCAAGGACTGCATGGGGACGCCGCGCGAGCGGAGGTCCCTCTGTTCGATCCTCAACCGGCGCCTGGCGCTGAAGCTGACGTGCGAGGCCCTGGCCCTGCGGATCCGGCGGGACGACGGCCTGGCGACGGCCATCGTCGCGGCCTCGCGCTCCGCCGCGGCCTCGCTCCAATCCCCGGACCCGGCCCACCTGGTCGGCCTCAGGACGCGGATCGAGGCCCTCACGAGGCGGATCGGGTTCGTGATGGACAACCCCGGGGCGGAGCCGCGCGACGTCCTCGAGGCGAAGGCGAAGCTGCAGCAGCTGCGCCGCGAGAGGTCGGCCCTGGAGTCGGACCTCGGCCGGATCGAGGCCGACGCCGCCCGAGCCGTCGAGGTCCCGGACGAGGGGGCCGTCCGCGAAATGCTGTCGAGGCTCGGCGCGACCCTCGACGAGGCCGCGGGGGAGGGGGACGCCCCGGAGGACCGCGCGGTCCGCGAAGTCGTCGACGCCCTCACCGGGGGCCGCGTCGACCTGTTCCAGGAGGGCGGTCGCGAGCCCAAGCGGGGCTGGCTCCGGGGGAGCTTCCGGTTCGACCTGGAGAGGCTGGCCCGCCTGGCGGGATTCCCGGCGATCCCCGCCCCCCCCGACGGCCCCGATCCGCGCGAATTGGTCCGCATCGACTACCGGGAGCCGGCGCCGTGCGAGGCCCATGCGACGGCCGTCAAGGCGCTGTACGACGAGGGCGTCCTGGTCAAGGAGATCGCCGCCCGATTGGGGATCTCCCGCAACCTGGCCGCCAAGGCCCTGGCCTGGTGGCACCGCAGCCGGGACCTCGAGCCCCCCGACGGCCGTTCCCGCCGCTCCTCGCTCCCCGTCGACGCGAGGAGCCTCACCCCCCCGCTCTACGTCCGGCTGGCGGACGAGGCGCTGCGGCTCAGCGAGCAGGGCCTGCTCTACGAGGAGGTCGCCGCCCGCCTGGGGTGCGACCGGAACACGGCCGCCAAGGCGATCAAGCGGGCTTCCGAGCTCCGGGGGACGCCCGCCCAGGACGGCCGATCGCGCCGCAAGACCCTGGATCGATACCGGCGGGGCCGCGACGCCGACGCGGCCCCGCCCGGGACGGCCTGATCCCGCCTCGGGGGCCTCTCCAGCTCGAGCGGCCGCACGGCGTCGGGGTTCCGCAACCCTCGACGCCGTGCGGTTTTCTTTTTAGCCGTCGTCCAGTTCGAGGATCGTTCGTTCTCGGAGTAGTCGTGGACGCGACCACGGCGGATACGAACGATCGAATCGCGAACCGAGCCGCGTAGTTCGAATTCGAAGCGGCTCCCAGCATCCGGGCCTTCGCGTCGCGCCCGGCCCCGGGACGGCACGGGCCGGATCGTCGGCGTCCCGCCGGTCGAGGTCCCCGTCGGCCGTGCGCGACGAGTCCCGAGGATCGTACGTCCTCCGCGCGATCCTCGGCCCTCCACCTGATTTCTACCTCGGTTCGTCGACGACGACCAGGTCGGCTTGAGAGGAGGACGCGTCCGGCCGCGTTCGCCGATCCGCTGGAGCCGGCGGCCGTCAGGCGGCGTCGCTCTCGACGCCGCGGCCCCTGAGCTGGGAGCGCGCCTCCTCGAGGACCTGGACGACGTCCCGGGCCCCCACCGACCTCCTCGGCCAGGTGATGGCGAGCCGGGCGTCGGCGACGGCGAAGGTCCTGGTGGTCGTGGACCCGGCCTCGACGACCCCGGCCCCTCCCCCCTTCTTCGCCTTGGGCCTCGCGGTCTCGCCGACGGCGGCCCCGGCGTCGTCGCGCTTGAGCCCCTCGCCCACGATCCGCGCGGCCAGCTCCCGCTGGGCCCGCTCGTCCTCGAGGCGGCTGACCTCGCAGCCGGACGAAGGCGGGTTGACCTCCCGCTCCACCTGCTCCCGGACGTCCTCGGGGGGCTTGAGCAGCGAGAGCGCCTCGCTCACCGCCCCCTTCGAGACGTTCAGGGCCTCGGCCACCTGCTGCATGGTCCAGCCGTTCAGGTCCATGAGCTGCCGGCAGCCGTCGGCCGCCTCGATCGGCCGCAAGTCCTCGCGGAGGAGGTTCTCGACGAGCGGCTCCTGGCGGACCTCGCTCTCGGTGAGCGGCCTGTCCGTGAAGGCGTAGGAGACCGTCCTGAGGCCCGCGAGCAGGGCCGCGCGGTAGCGGCGCTCGCCGCTGATGATGATCCACTTGCCGTGCTCTTCGCTCCAACGCACCCGGATGGGCTGGAGCTGGCCGGTCCGCTGGAGGCTGGCCGACCGCCGCAGCACCCGCGTGACCTCCGCCGCGATCCGCTCCGGGCTCGGCGCCGGGACGCGCAGCAGTCGCGTGAAGACCTCGCGCGCCTGCGACACCGTCACCGCCGGCCTTTCCCCCCCCGACCCGCCGCCGCTCGCAGCAGAGGAACCACGGCGCCAGGAGCGACAGCGTGACGTGGTGGTGCCAGCCCACCCAGCCCCGAACCTCGTACTGCGCCAGCCCGACCTCCCCCTTGGCCGCCTCGAACACCTCCTCGATCCGGTGCCGCGCGAACCGGGCCCGCACCAGTTCCTCCAGCGGGACGTCGGCCGCGGCGTCGCTCAGCGCGTAGTGCGTCTCGGGCTCGGCCTCGACGGTGCGCATCACCACCAGCCGCTCCTCCGGCCCGACCCGGTGCTCCAGCCGGGTCCGCACCCGCACCGCCATCGCGTCGACCCGCAGCGGGCCCTTCTCGCCGGCCCGGATCGTCAGCCGAGTCCAGCGGCCCGCCGGCAGGGCGGCCGCCCAGGCGTCGACGCGGCGGAACGGGACCGTCCGCGGGCGGCCGCGGCCGGGGCGTCGGCCCGGGGGAGGCGCACACTCCAGGTCGCGGACGATCGTGTCGCCGGGCACGTCGAGGACGTAGCGCTCGCCGCGGCCGCGGAGCCAGGCGCGGAATTGGGCCGGGCGGCCGAACTCGTCGTCGCCGACCACCCAGGCGTGCGGCAGCCCCGGCCCGCTCCGCTCGATCAGTTCGGCGGCGATCCGCCAGCCCTCCCGGAACTCGACGTCCTCGGGGACGTGGCACTTCGCCCGTCGGGCCGGGTCGCCGGCCCAGTCCTTCGGCAGGTACAGCCTTCGGTCCAGCGGGGCGTAGCCGCCGGGGGCGGCGTAGGCCAGGAAGATCCCGCGCTGGCAGTTCTCCTGCTTGCCCAGCCGGCCGCACCACTGCCGACCGACGCCGCAGGAGTCGGCCCCGGACTTCGGGAAGGTCGTGGCGTCGATCGCGAGGACGGCCCGGTCGTCGCCCAGCTCCTCGGCGACGTGGCGGCGGAGCTCGGCCATGACGGCTTCGTCGTCCCACTTGCCGGCCCCGACGAGGAACTGGATCGGCTTGCGGTGGACGCCGGCCTCGACGGCGATCGGCTCGCAGGTCTTGCGCCGCAGCCCGCCGAGCAGGCCCCGGACGACGAGGGCGGCGTTGCGGCGCTGCTCGGCCCGGCGGAACCGCGGCAGATAGCGCCCGAGGAACGCGGCGAGCCGGCCCTCGCAGCCGCGGACGGCCTCGGGGGTCAGGACGGCGTCGGCCAGGAGCGACTGGGCGTCGGGGTGGTCGAGGAGCGACATGGGGGTCCCTCCGGTCGGTGGTCTCCGGCCCTCATCCTAACCCTCGGCACGGGTAAACAATAGTGGAATCGGTGACAGTCCAACTAGTACTAGTTCGCGGTGCGAAATGGAAGTCATTGAGGCGGTGAAATTTGCGTCTCGCCAGCCGGGGGACGGCCGGGTCGGACGGCGATCGCCGCCGGGCCCCGATCACCGCCCCGCCGCCCCCGCGACCTTCGCCAGGTTGTGGGCCAGGACGCCCCATCCGACCCACCGCCCGAAGCCGCGCTCGCCGTGGTACCGACATCGCCTCAGCCCGTAGTCCCGCTTCAGCGCATGGATCCGCCCCTCGATCCCGGCCCGGAACCGGTACGCCTCTCGGAATCGACGGCCCTCCTCCTCGGCCCGCCTCTCCGGCGGGGCCTTGCCGACGTGCGGCAACGCCACGTGCGCGACGCCGGCCTCCTTCGCCAGCCGCTCGTTCTCGGCCGACGCCATCCCCCGGTCGGCGGCCAGCAGCCGCGGGGCCGTCCGAACTTCCGTCGGTGATCCGCCAGGGCGTCCCCCAGGTGCTCCTGGTCCTGGCCCCCGCCCTTCTCCAGGACGCGATAGCCGACGATGATCCCGCCCTCCACCTCGTCGAGCCGGAGCTTGCGGCCGAACTCGGCCGGCTTGCCCGCCTTGAACCGGGGGATCACCTGCGTGTGCGGCTCGAACAGCGAGACCAGCTTCTCGGACGAGGGGACCGGGTCGTCCTTCAGGACCCGCCGCTCGGCCTGGACGACGGCCCGCTTGAGCCGCGGCAGGACCTCCTCGAGCCGCCCGGCCAGCCGCTGCGCCGCGTCGTCGCCTTCGCGGCGCAGCGCCTCGAGCACCCGCCGGCCCTGCGCCCCGGCCCGCTTCGCGACCGCCACCAGCCGGGTGTAGCCGGCCTTCAACGCCTCGCGGCCCTGGTCGCCCTTGCGGCGGGCGATCCGGTGCAGTTGCTGCGACAGCCGGCGCACCGCCCGCACTCGGCTGCGGAACGCCTCGCCCATCCCGAAGGCGGCCTCGCCGAGCACGGCCTTGGCCCGCCGCAGCAGCCGCGACGCCACCCGCACCCCGTCGCCGACCAGGCCGCTGTCGGTGGGGAAGTGGATGTTCGTCTCGACCGCGGTCGTATCGACGCGGAGCTTGCGGCCGCGGGTCGCCTTCAGCGACCGGGCGAGCTGGACGACCCGGTCGTTCAGCGCCTCGAGAGTCTCCGGGCCGATGGTGCCGGCCCACCGGATCAGCGTGGTGTCGTCCGGGACGCGCTCGAGGTAGACCCGGCAGAACTGGCGGAGCACCAGGCTGTCGTTGACGAAGTACTCGGCCTGGGCGTAGCTCCAGCCGTAGAGCCGCATCACCACGAGCATCCGGAGGATCACCTCGACCGGGGTGGAGGGCCGGCCGCGGGACCGTGAGCGCGGCGAGCGGCGGGCCATGCCGGTGCGGACGGCCTCGACGATCTCGTCGTCGTCGAGCAGGCGGTCGAGCTGCTCCAGCTGGGGCTCGAAACGCAGGCCGAGCTGGGGGATCAGGGCGAAGAGGTCGGTCCGGTCGTATCGATTCTTGAGCATGGCTCCAGCGTGCCATCGGTCCGATCGGAGAAGTACCTGAGCATGCCCCCAGCGTACAAAAAGCCTTGGACCAGGGCCATTTCGCACCGCGAACTAGTACTAGTTGGACTGTCACCGATTCCACTATTGTTTACCCGTGCCGAGGGTTAGGATGAGGGCCGGAGACCACCGACCGGAGGGACCCCCATGTCGCTCCTCGACCACCCCGACGCCCAGTCGCTCCTGGCCGACGCCGTCCTGACCCCCGAGGCCGTCCGCGGCTGCGAGGGCCGGCTCGCCGCGTTCCTCGGGCGCTATCTGCCGCGGTTCCGCCGGGCCGAGCAGCGCCGCAACGCCGCCCTCGTCGTCCGGGGCCTGCTCGGCGGGCTGCGGCGCAAGACCTGCGAGCCGATCGCCGTCGAGGCCGGCGTCCACCGCAAGCCGATCCAGTTCCTCGTCGGGGCCGGCAAGTGGGACGACGAAGCCGTCATGGCCGAGCTCCGCCGCCACGTCGCCGAGGAGCTGGGCGACGACCGGGCCGTCCTCGCGATCGACGCCACGACCTTCCCGAAGTCCGGGGCCGACTCCTGCGGCGTCGGTCGGCAGTGGTGCGGCCGGCTGGGCAAGCAGGAGAACTGCCAGCGCGGGATCTTCCTGGCCTACGCCGCCCCCGGCGGCTACGCCCCGCTGGACCGAAGGCTGTACCTGCCGAAGGACTGGGCCGGCGACCCGGCCCGACGGGCGAAGTGCCACGTCCCCGAGGACGTCGAGTTCCGGGAGGGCTGGCGGATCGCCGCCGAACTGATCGAGCGGAGCGGGCCGGGGCTGCCGCACGCCTGGGTGGTCGGCGACGACGAGTTCGGCCGCCCGGCCCAATTCCGCGCCTGGCTCCGCGGCCGCGGCGAGCGCTACGTCCTCGACGTGCCCGGCGACACGATCGTCCGCGACCTGGAGTGTGCGCCTCCCCCGGGCCGACGCCCCGGCCGCGGCCGCCCGCGGACGGTCCCGTTCCGCCGCGTCGACGCCTGGGCGGCCGCCCTGCCGGCGGGCCGCTGGACTCGGCTGACGATCCGGGCCGGCGAGAAGGGCCCGCTGCGGGTCGACGCGATGGCGGTGCGGGTGCGGACCCGGCTGGAGCACCGGGTCGGGCCGGAGGAGCGGCTGGTGGTGATGCGCACCGTCGAGGCCGAGCCCGAGACGCACTACGCGCTGAGCGACGCCGCGGCCGACGTCCCGCTGGAGGAACTGGTGCGGGCCCGGTTCGCGCGGCACCGGATCGAGGAGGTGTTCGAGGCGGCCAAGGGGGAGGTCGGGCTGGCGCAGTACGAGGTTCGGGGCTGGGTGGGCTGGCACCACCACGTCACGCTGTCGCTCCTGGCGCCGTGGTTCCTCTGCTGCGAGCGGCGGCGGGTCGGGGGGGGAAAGGCCGGCGGTGACGGTGTCGCAGGCGCGCGAGGTCTTCGCCCGTCTGCTGCGCGTCCCGGCGCCGGGCCCCGAGCGGATCGCCGCGGAAGTGTCGCGCGTCCTGTGGCGGAAGGAGGCGGCGCGGATCTATCACTGGCACAAGGCCACCGGCGGTTTCCCGCCGCGCCGGCCGCCACCGGATACCAGTTGATCAGGTGAGACTTCCTTGAATCGGTGACAGTCCAACTAGGTTCTGTCTGACGGCTCGATGAGCCGAAAGCAACGGCGGATCATGGCCAGCTTGACCATGGCCAGGAAGTTGACCGCCAGCTTCTCGAACCGCGTCGCCAGCCGCCGGTTCTCCTTCATCCAGAGGATGCACCTCTCGACGATGTTGCGGCGGCGGTAGGCCTCGGCGTCGAACGTCGGGCTTCGCCGCTGGTCCTTGCGGGTCGGGATCACCGCCTTGATCCCTCGCCGTCGCAGGTAGCGGCGGATGCGTCTGTAGCTATACCCCTTGTCGCCGGCCAGGCGGCGGGGCCGGCGTCGCGGCCGGCCCCGGCCGGGCCGCTTGATCCGCACCGCCTCGAGCGCCGGCTCCAGGGACCTCGACTCGTGGGCCTGGCCCGCGGTGACGACGGCCGACAGCGGGACGCCGCCGGAGTCGACGACCAGGTGCAGCTTCGTCCCGAAGCCGCCGCGCGAGCGGCCGAGGGCGTGGTCGGCCGGCTCGGCCGTCCCCCTTTTCCCCCCCGGCCCCGGCGGCCGCGCGGCCGGCCCGGATGGACGTCCCGTCGATGCACCAGAGGTCGAAGTCGATCCGCCCCGAGGCGTCCAGCTCGAGATGCAGCCGCTCCAGGATGCGGTCGATCGTGCCGTCGCGGGCCCAGCGGTTGAATCGGTCGTAGACGCTCTTCCACTTTCCGTATCGCTCCGGCAGCTCCCGCCACTGGGCGCCCGTATGGAGGATCCAGAGGACGCCGTCGAGCGTCGTGCGGTGGTCGTTCCACCGCCCGCCCGGCCTCCCGACCGGAGGGAGCAGGTCGGCGATCAGGGCGAACTCCTCGTCCTTCAGCTCGTAGCGTCGCGTCATCGCGGCCTCCTCGGGGAAGCCGCTATCGTAACGCCTTGCGAGCCGTCAGACAGAACCTAGTACTAAGGACGGGTGGTCGTCAGTTCCGCTGTAACTGATTATCGACCCACTTGCCCTCGGTTTTCCGGCGGCTTAGGTTGGTGGTCATGAGCGAATCGGACCTCGCCAAGCTGGATCGCGACGCCCTGATCGCCCTGATCCTGAAGCTCCAGGCCGAGATCGAGGCCCTGAAGCGGTCGGGCAAGCGGCAGGCGGCGCCGTTCTCGAAGGGGACGCGCAAGGCCGATCCCAAGCGGCCCGGCCGGAAGCCCGGCGAGGGGTCGTTCAAGACCCGCGAGGCCCCCGCCCCCGAGACGCTCTCCGAGCCGCCGATCGACGTCCCCGTCGTCGAGGCCGAGTGCCCGAAGTGCGGCGGCGAACTCGACGAGGGCCGGGTCGAGGAGGCCTCGATCACCGACCTGCCCGAAGTCGTCAGGCCTCGCGTGCGGCTCTTCCGGGTCGGCGTCCGACGCTGCAAGCGGTGCAAGGCGACGGCCCGCGGCCGCCACCCCGACCTCGCCGCCGACCAACGCGGCGCGACCGCGCATCGGCTCGGCCCGCGGATCCTGGCCGCCGCCCATTTCCTCCATTACGGCCTGGGCGTGCCGGTCCGCAAGCTGCCGGCCCTGCTCGAGGCCCTCGTCGGCGTCCGCCTCACCCAGGGGGCGATCACGCTCGACGCCCTGAAGAAGGCCGCCGGGGCGATCGGGGCGACGTATCGAAACCTGTGCGATTCCGTCCGCGAGGCGCCCTTCGTCCACACCGACGACACCGGCTGGCGCGAAGGGGGCTCGCCGAGGTGGCTGATGGTCTTCGAGACCGACGCGGCGACCGTCTATCAGGTCCGCCCGCGGCACCGCAACGAGGAGGTCCGCGAGCGGATCCCCGCCGACTACCGGGGCGTGATGATCACCGACCGGGCCGGGGTCTACGACGCCGAGGCCTTCGCGGGCGTCGAGAAGCAGAAGTGCCTGGCCCACGCGTTGCGGTCGATCTCGGAGGTCCTGGAGTCGAAGACGCGAGGAGCCCGTCGGTTCGCGAAGCGGCTGAAGGACCTGCTGAAACGGGCCCTGGAACTCGGGCGGGAACGCCGCGCCGGTCCGCCGCCGGCCGACTTCGCCGGACGCGTGCGACGCCTGAAATTCGCGCTGACCGACCACCTCCGCGACCGGACGCTCCGGGACCGCGACGACCAGCGGCTGCTGAACGAGCTGGGCCGCTGCAACGACGCGGGGTCCCTGGTGCGGTTCCTGGACGACCCCCGGGTCGAGCCGACGAACAACCGCGCCGAGCGGGCGCTGCGGCCGGCGGTGATCGCGCGGAAGACGTCGCAATGCACCAAGAACGCGCGAGGTACGCGAGCCTTCGAGGCCTGGACCAGCGTCCTGCGGACCCTGTCGAGGACCCTCCCGGCCCCCGACCTGCTCGATGACATTGTCCGCATCACCCACCCCGCCGCCCCCCCGATCTCCTGAGACGGACGCCGGAGCGCTAATCAGTTACGTTCCGCTCCAGGTCGAACATGGCGTGGAGCCGCATGGTCTGCACGGCGTAGCTCCGGGGCTGCTTCTCCCCCGCTCCTTCATCGCGCCGGTGAAGGGCGTTGAGGAGGGCTCAGGCCGTCCGGGGCCGGAACTCCTCGAAGAAGGGCGGGTTCCGCCATTGCTACAGGACCTTCGCCAGATCGCGGTGCTGGACCATCCCCCACTCGAATCCGCGGAAGATGAGGGCATCGGCCCGGTCGTCGTCGAGTTCCGCGTTCCTCATGCACTCGAAGCTGAGGGCATCCTGCTCCTGGAAGGCGGGCAGCGAGCCGACGGCCTCGGCGATGCGGAGGACGAAGTCCCGCTCGCCGTGGATCGTGTGCTTGCGGCGGACGAGCAACTCGGAGTTGAACGCCAATTTGTCGCACACGAAGACGCAGCCGCCGGCGCAGAAGCCGAGCGGGAACGACTTGTCCACGCTGTTGCGGACGCCCACGGCGAGGGCGACGCCCTCGGCGATCGGGCTCTTCAGGTCGAGGGTCCCGAAGAATCGGGAACCGTCCCTGAGCACGCCGAGTTTCTGTCGTTCGACGACGTAGCCCGCCTCCCCGAGCGTGTCGGAGACGACGTTCAGCACGCGGCTGTGGGCCAGCGGGAACCAGCGTCCCTCGGGCCGAGGTGCGATGTACCGTTGGAGCTCCTCCGGTGTGACCGGCTTCGCTCCGCGGTGCAGGACGAGGTTGGAATCTGCCATTGGGGGGTGCTCCAGTCCGGTCGGGAGGCCGGGGCACCGAACCTTATCGAACGCGTCGCAAGCCTCCCTGGTCCGCAGGGGGGCCGTGAATCCGCGCCTACTCGGGATACAGATGGGCCGAGCATGGTAGCAGGCCTCGCGCGGGATGCAATCCGCGGCCCATGTCTTTTCGACGGCCCATTCGTGGCAGATGAGGCCTCCGGTCAGACGGATCAGGGCCGGCCCTTCAGGCTTTCGTCCTTCGACTTCGGAGCAGGCTCGGCGTCCCTTTGTTTTTGTTCTCCAGTATGCGAATGTTCAATTATGCCGACCAACGACTCCACGAGGGTCTCCACCTCCTCCTCCCTAGGATTGCGGCGGCGGATGATTCCTTCGTGGTCGATCACATAGGACGTTGGGAACACTTGCGGACTCCATCGCGTGGTGATCGGTCCGCCAACTCCGCCGTCCCACCAGCATCGCCAGGTGATCTCGCCGGAATCGATGGACTTCTTCAGGGTCGTCCGCTCTTCGTCGGTGTTGACGCTGAGCAGGACGAACGGGCGGTTTCGGAACTTCTCCACGACGGCCCGTTCGCGGGGATACGCTGCACGGCAAGGGCCGCACCAGTTGCCCGAGAAGGTGAGCAGGACGACCTTGCCTTTGTAGTCGCTGAGTTTGAAGCGCTCGCCGTCGACATCCTCGCCTTCGATTTCAGGTGCCGGCTTGCCGACGCTTAAATAGCGGAGTTCGAATAATTCGCCGCCGGCGATCTCGGAGAGAGTGCGCCCGTCCTCCTTGACGTCGCCGTAGTCGGACGCGGCTTGTTCAAGGAGGCCGGCGGCCTCTGCCTCCATCGCCGACACGTCGCTCTCGTTCAAGAATTCGGCGAACCCCTCTTTCCCGCGATGCGCGGCGAACTCATCGATTCTGTCCGGATTTTCCCGCAGCCAACGTATCATCTTGGCCCGATAGGCCAGTAAGCGCCCCAGTGCGAGACAGGCGGAGCCGCGCTCGACTCGCCCGGGGTTTTCTTTGAGCACGGCGCGGATGAATCGCTCGGCGCCAACCCTGTCGAACAGAAAGAAGACCGATTGGCAGGCTTCGCCGACCCCTTGGTCCTTGGCGTGATCCCGCGACAGCAAGGCGACGGCCCTTTCGGAGTGGTCCGAAGGCCCGGCTTTGGCCGTGCGGATGACGAAGACGAGGGCGCCGATCGCGGCGGAGTCGGCGGGCGAGGTTTCGGCCAACTCAAGGGCGAGATCGGAATTCGCGGCGACAGCGGCGAGATAGGCGTCCACCGCCCCTCTACGCCGATCCGGGTCGGACGCCTGCAACCCCGCCTGATATGCCTGCAACGCACGCGCTTGAGAGTCCTTGATGGCCTGCAGGCGTTCCGCTGGAGAAGCTACTGGTGGCGACACGTCCCCCTGGGCTGGGCAGGGTTGCCAAGACGCGCCGATCGACACCAACAACGTCAACGCCTCGATCATGCGATAACGCATCACGAACCTCGGTTCTCTGTTCGGCCTCGGCGACCGCTCCGAGCCTATCTGATCCGGCCGGCCAACTTCTCTTCGGCTTGGCGACGGTCGCCCGACGACGAGGGGAGCGAGAACGCGACGACGACCCCGTTCCGCAATATTATCTCCGCAGGAGTGGCGACGATCCATCTCTTCGCGTCGCTGAGTCGCCCTACCGCGCAGGCCGTGGACTCGGGCGCGAGGCGATCGGCCGGATTGGCGTACGGCGGCATTTCGATCAGTGCGATGGCGGATCCATCGGATTTCTCGGAATGCTCCCGAGTCTCGCGTTCGTACTGCGGAATCGCCTTCCGACAGGCCTCACAGCCGTGATGATAGAGTACGACCTTCCACTCCCCTCTCGCGAGCCGATCGGCTACGTCGATGTATTCAAGCAGGGGGAAGCGATCGCCTATCCAGGCCTCCGGTCTAAGTGGAAATGCGGTCACGGCGTCAACCCTACCGTCCCAAGGCGCCACTCGCATCCCCAGAGGCATCCCGATCCAGACGATAGAGGCGACGACGACCGCAGCCCGCGCGGGATGGGTGCCCACCCGTGGGGTTCGCGAGACATCGGGCTGGATACGGGCGAAGGCGACGACGGCCGAAAGATCGAACGCGACCATGAGCCATGGGTTCAAGACGACGGTTCCGAAGCATCCGCAGGACGAGTTGCCCCCAACCGCCTTCCACAAGGCGACTGCGGCGAAAGCCGCGAAGAGACACTGGACCCATCGGCGAGTCGCTGCAGGATGCAAGCCCGTCAGCAACCAGACGCCGACGCTGAACTCGAACGTCACGAGGGCCGCGACAAGCCAGCGATGGGCGGCTCCTTGTGCAAGGTCGGCGGCGTCACCCGACTTGAGCCAGGCGGCTGCGAGGAGGACCGCGCCGCACGAAATTCGGACCACGTCGTAGCCAGAAAGCGCGAGTCGACGCGTTGGTGTACTAGGATCAGTAGGCATCGTGCGCGATCGCCTCACCCGCGGATCGCGTCGCGAGCGCCTGCCAAATACGCGGGGGCGGACAATGTTCCCACCAGCCTCCCGGGTTACGCGACGCGCCGACTGGATGACCGGTCAGCGAATCCGCCGGCCAGGATTGGATCGAGTCCTTGACGAAGCGGACCGACCCGTCGCCCAGCAGGCAGTTGATACCGCCGGGATGTAGACTGCCTGCGGATGACGCGTGCGCGGCTCCCCCCGCAGCCAGGGCCACTTTCGCGTGCATGTTCGGGGGATAGAACGCGGTGAACATGGTGTCCCCCCAGTTGCCAGTCATGTACCAGCCGTACTTGGACGACGAGGAGTGACTCAGAAGGTCGAACCGTCGGAAGAGGCCGGTCGCCTTCTCTGCTGCGAAGATCGTGTTGCTCAGGCCGTCGCTGACGGCGGCGAGTGTGATCGGCGAGATGTCGTTGAAGCTGCCGTCCGATTGAGCCGCCAGGGGCGGAGCGATGACGCAGTGCGAGGCGGGAGATGGGACCGCATCGACGTGATGTGCGCCGAAGCAGCCGGAGTAACTGGTGAGGGCGACGTTCAACCGTTCTCCCTCGACCGCCAGGCCGTGCCTCAGCATCCGGTCTACGTTGGCCTGGACCGCTCGACCCGCGCCCGGATCGGTTGGGCAGGCGTACGCATCGACGGCCATTGTGTGTATGGTCCTATTCTCACGCCCGAGTATCGTCACGTTTTGGTTGATCGCGTTGTATAGAGAGGCTTGCTCCATCCCGGGAAGGATCATGATCAGGAAGCTCTTGTCGACGATGGACGACGTGCAGGGCGGTCTCGTCCCGGAGTACCGGGGGTCGTACGTCATCATCCGACCGGGCGGAAGCGATGAGAAGGCGTCTACGTAAACGTGAAGGGCCACCCCGATCTGCTTGAGATTGTTGGCGCATTTCGCGCGCCGGGCCGCCTCTCGCGCCGATTGAACCGCTGGGACCAACATACCTACCAAGATGGCCATGATCGCCACGACAACCAGTAGCTCGATCAGCGTGAACGCGGAACAGGTCCTGAGCCGCGGCCTTCTCATGGCGATCTCCACGGGTGATGGGGGGCCGGGCGATTTAGGGGCGCGATGCCGTCAGGCAGCCGCCCGCCTCGTGTTTGAGCGTGCGGCGAAATGTCGAAGGGCCGCGAGGCATGCGAGGCCGCCGCCGAAGATCCAATAATCGATCCGCGGACTTGAATGGGGGGTGAGGATTGCATCCGAGACGCCGAAGACGCTCAGTTTGAACTGCGATTCCGGCACGTCTCCGAACTTCACGTTGTGCAGTTGGAACACGTCGGCCCCTTCGCCTCTCCCACCCGGGTAGATGAATTCGAACCTCCCATTCTCGGGGAACACCTGGCCCGAATCCCACCTCCGGCTTTCCACCGAGCCCTTGTACCGAGAGCCTGGGGGCATTTGGGTGCCCGGACGGCCCGTCGCGACCTCGACGTCATAATCGACGAGCGACCAATCGAGATCCGGTTCGAACGCCATCCGTCCACCTCCGACCCAATGCGAGGGGTCCGCGATCGTGAAACGGACTTCAACGCGCGAGGCACCTGTAGACGCCGCCCTCTCCTCCACGCTCGACATCTTGAAGGAGGGGTGGCGTATCATGCTCATCACCGTGGCGTCGCCGATCGTGTAGGCGGCTTTCATGTACCTGTCGACGCCCAAACTGATGACGGTCGCGGCACTGTCGCCCACATTCGTGCCTCGAGACACGGAGTTGACGATGAAGGGGAGATCCGCCGAAGGCCGCCCCAACTGGAAGAAGAACTCAGGAGTTCGGCACTGCACGGCCTCTCGCGAGGTCTTCTGGCCGCGGATGTCGGAATAGCGACTGACGACCATCCTTCTGTCGCCGTCTACGAAGTACTCGTTGTCCCTGACGATGTCGCCGTTCGAGACGAGACGGCCGTAGCAGGCTACTTTCGAGGCCGCGGATGCGAGCTTGGCCTGGGCCGTCGGATAGTCTTTGAGAAATCGTGCGGCTTGGGGTTGCGGCGAATCCGCAGCCCCGCTCGATCCCCAAGTGGTAAGGACGGCGACCAGCGCGCAGGCGATCGTCGGCGTGATCTTCACCAGCGGGTCCTCCATTTCGGATGAACGTCGATTTGAGGATCCATCAGCGACGGATCCTACCCGGCCTGTCCGTCTCCGATGCCGGTCGGACGCGTCGAGGGGGCCGCCGAACGGCGGTCCCCCCCGAGCAGAATCCGTCAAGGGTTGTTGAAACACATGCCGGACCGGCAGCCGCAGGGAGGACGGCAGTCCTGATCCCCCGTGGCGCCCCCGCAACCCGTGGGCGTCGTCGGACAGGTGCAAGAGGCGTTGTTGCACGTCGTCAGGGCGCCGACGTCCACATCGGCCTGCACGGAGGGAGTCAAGACCGAAGCCCCAGCGAGGAGGGTGGTCGCCCCCAGAACGAAGGAACACGCATCAACGAAGCTCTTGATCCGCGTCATTCAATCGATCCTCCTAGAGAACGAGATCCGAACACAGCCCTATGAACCACGCTAAGAGGCTCGGACAAAACCTATCCGGCGATGGGCAATTCGTCGTGCGATAGCCTGTAGCAGATGACGCTCGCGGCGAGGGTGGCCCAGGCTTCCCGGACGACCAGCAGGCGGTCGTAGCGGACCCGCATCCGTCGCAGCCCCTTCAGCCAGCTGATCGTCCGCTCGACGACCCATCGGACCTTGCCCAGGCCGCTGCCGTGCGGCGTCCCCCGCCTGGCGATGTGGGGCTCGATCCCCAGCCATCGCAGCAGGTCCCGGGTCGCTTCCGAGTCGTAGCCCCGGTCGGCGAACAGGTCGTCGGGCAGCTCCTTCGGGCGGCCCGGCCTGCCGCCGACGCTCGGATAGTCGAGGACCAACGGGATGATCTGGCGGTGGTCGGAGGCGTTCGCCCCCGCCGTCCGGATCGCCAGGGGCACCCCCCGACGGTCGACCATCAGCGTGTGTTTCGACCCCTTCCGGCTGCGGTCGACGGGGCTCGGGCCGGTCGCCTCGCCGCCGCCGAAGGCCCGGATCGTCACCCCGTCGACGACGACCGTGTCGGCGTCGAGCCTCCCGGCCCGCTTCAACGCCCCGAGCAGGTCGGCGTGCAAGCGGGCCCAAACGCCCAGGAGTTCCCAGGCCCTCAGGCGCCGGGCCGCCGTGCGGCCCGAGCATCCCATCTCGGCCGGGACGTCCTCCCAGCGGCAGCCGGTCGCCAGGACGAACCAGATGACCCGCAAGGCCTTGCGATGCGGGATCGGCGGGCGTCCCCCCTTGCGGCCGACGGGCTGCTCCGGCGGAAGGTGGTGGGCGACCTGGTCGTAGAAGTCCTCGGGCATGCGGGCGGCGGCCATGGCGTGGGCCCTCCGGTGAAGGATCGACGCCATGGCAAGCCTTCAGATCACATGCCGATCAGGAGGTTTTGTCCGAGCTTCTAAGTCACGGGAGCTGTCTCATCGAGCGATGCACGCATATTCGACGTTGGCGTAGGCGCTGACGAAAGACGGGCAGTCGGTATAGATCCCGATAGTACGCTTCTCGCGACCTTCACCGCCCGGCTTGATCCGGAAGCGGACTTCCCCTTTGCTCCATCGAGGGATGCGGACCGGAAGATCCTCGATGCGGACGCATGAACAGTCGGAGTTGGTCCCGACCACGTTATAGTCGGTTGAGGACATGTTGTAGACGACGAACGTCGCTTTGGCCTCGTCGTCGTCGCGGACGACGCCGAGGTCGCTTGGCGGTTTTTCGACGTAGAACGACCGCCCCTGCAGGTAGACCACGGCCGGCCAAGGCGACCCGAACCGTAGGTATGAGAGAGCGACGACGCAGACTGCGGCGACCGTCGTCACGGTCAGGAAGCGTACGACCCAAGCCTTCCACGTCACGCTCGGATTCGCCGTCGGCGTTCGACTCGACTCCGACTCGCATTCGCGGGCGTCGGATGTCTCGACATCTCGGTCCATCGGATCGGCCTTCCCTTCTTCAAAGAGGCTGCGTCGCAGCCCATAAGTCAGGAATCTCCCATGATAGGCGACGGCCTCGCGTGCGGTTCAGCCCCGGGATGGGATCATAAGCCGATCCGGGGAGGGGACGGTTTGAACTTGAGCATCCCGACGAGCCGCGTCTTCCACGTCCCGAAAGCTCGGCTGGCTACACGCAACCTCGCCTCGACGGCTTGGCGATCGCGGGGACATTCGCGGAGGACTTCCGCCCAGAGGCGGAACGCCTCGCGCAGCCGCCCTCGTTCCTCGGCCAGAAGCGCGAGGTTGCGAAGAGGAAGATGCCCGTACACGCCGTCGACCGAGCACAGGAAGAGGCGAGGGCGCTCAAGCCGCAGAAGTCGGCGCCAACCGGCCTCCGCGCCGTCCAAATCGCCGGCGAGCTTTTTGATGCACGAGTCGCGGAATATGAGTTCGCCGTCGTCCGGGAACGACGACAGTCCCTCCCGACACGCCGCCGAGGCATCGTCCAGAGAGCCTGCCAGTTGATGGGCCAGCGCCTTGGCGATGTACAGATTCCTACGGATCGGCATATCCGGCTTGGACGACGCGAGTCCAGCGTCCAGGTAGCCTAAGGCGTCGTCGAGAAGCCTGCCGTCGATTGACGCGCGGCCGAGGTTCAGGAGGGTGAAAGGATCGTCCGGAGTTTCCTGCAACTCTTCGAGAAGCAGCGAGACCTTCCGCTCGGATTTGCGCTTGTCGACCTCTGGATCGGAGTATCCGGTGTGGGTGATGATCACGTCCGTCCACCGTACGCCGACGCCCACGCGTTCCAAGGCGGGCAGGATCTGCTCGTGGATCTTGCCGGACCACCGAACGGCGTCGTTGCGGGGGAATAAGCGGACCTGGTCGACGACGAAGCCCGTCGGAGCACCAGGGATGTTGGATCGGACTGACGCCACATAGGCCTCGTCCGTATCGACGAGGCCGTCGAAGAGAGACCGCAGACGACGGCGGCAGCACTCGTCGAGACGATCGTCCGCGTCGAGCCAGAAGATATAATCGCCAGCGGCGAAGTCGATGGCTGCGTTACGGGCGACCGAGAAATCGTCGGTCCAAGGAACTTCGTAGATTCGGGCTCCGAATTCTCTTGCGATCTCGCGCGTCCGATCCACCGATCCTGTATCGACGACCACGATCTCATCGAAGAGGTCGACGACGCAGCTCAAGCAGCCGGCAAGGTTCGTCTCCTCGTCCCGGACGATCATGGTTAGGCTTACCTGCATCCGACGCGGCGAAGCCCCCGGCACCCAGGTCCGGTGGACGCGACGTCCGGGAGGGTGGGGTCGGCCCATTCGCAGCCAGTGCAACATATCTCGAGATGCCGAGTACGGAGCCCGCGGCATGGAGACATCCTCTCAGTAGCCTCGAAGCGAGGCTCTCGCGAGCGTCGCGACGACGGCGGACGGGCGTCATTCGACGTTTCCAACCCGATAGTCAGATCCACACGGGTTGTGAGATAGACAAATATCTCCTGAATCCTGTCTAATCAAGGAAAAAACTGGAAACTTTACTGACCGTCACAGATTTTGGAGGGGGCGTGCCCGCCTGCTGACATGATCTGACGAAACGGCCATGATCCACGGTGCACGGAAGGAGGTGGATCATGGCCGACGGGACCGTGGCGCGGTCCTCGCGGTCGCCCCGGGGCCCCGCAACGCGGACAAGGCGCCTTCATGGGGGCTCGGCGGGGAGGTACGATCGGACCGGGCGTCTCGGCGCTCATGGCTCGCGTCTCCGGGGGATGAGGCTCGTTTCCAACCCCATTCCCCGGGACGCGGGCCCTAACTTTCAAGCCCCCAACCACTTCGCATCGATCTACGCCTCCCTTCGGTCGAGTTGAGCGAGGAGTGTCTAGTACTAGTTGGACTGTCACCGATTCCACTATTGTTTACCCGTGCCGAGGGTTAGGATGAGGGCCGGAGACCACCGACCGGAGGGACCCCCATGTCGCTCCTCGACCACCCCGACGCCCAGTCGCTCCTGGCCGACGCCGTCCTGACCCCCGAGGCCGTCCGCGGCTGCGAGGGCCGGCTCGCCGCGTTCCTCGGGCGCTATCTGCCGCGGTTCCGCCGGGCCGAGCAGCGCCGCAACGCCGCCCTCGTCGTCCGGGGCCTGCTCGGCGGGCTGCGGCGCAAGACCTGCGAGCCGATCGCCGTCGAGGCCGGCGTCCACCGCAAGCCGATCCAGTTCCTCGTCGGGGCCGGCAAGTGGGACGACGAAGCCGTCATGGCCGAGCTCCGCCGCCACGTCGCCGAGGAGCTGGGCGACGACCGGGCCGTCCTCGCGATCGACGCCACGACCTTCCCGAAGTCCGGGGCCGACTCCTGCGGCGTCGGTCGGCAGTGGTGCGGCCGGCTGGGCAAGCAGGAGAACTGCCAGCGCGGGATCTTCCTGGCCTACGCCGCCCCCGGCGGCTACGCCCCGCTGGACCGAAGGCTGTACCTGCCGAAGGACTGGGCCGGCGACCCGGCCCGACGGGCGAAGTGCCACGTCCCCGAGGACGTCGAGTTCCGGGAGGGCTGGCGGATCGCCGCCGAACTGATCGAGCGGAGCGGGCCGGGGCTGCCGCACGCCTGGGTGGTCGGCGACGACGAGTTCGGCCGCCCGGCCCAATTCCGCGCCTGGCTCCGCGGCCGCGGCGAGCGCTACGTCCTCGACGTGCCCGGCGACACGATCGTCCGCGACCTGGAGTGTGCGCCTCCCCCGGGCCGACGCCCCGGCCGCGGCCGCCCGCGGACGGTCCCGTTCCGCCGCGTCGACGCCTGGGCGGCCGCCCTGCCGGCGGGCCGCTGGACTCGGCTGACGATCCGGGCCGGCGAGAAGGGCCCGCTGCGGGTCGACGCGATGGCGGTGCGGGTGCGGACCCGGCTGGAGCACCGGGTCGGGCCGGAGGAGCGGCTGGTGGTGATGCGCACCGTCGAGGCCGAGCCCGAGACGCACTACGCGCTGAGCGACGCCGCGGCCGACGTCCCGCTGGAGGAACTGGTGCGGGCCCGGTTCGCGCGGCACCGGATCGAGGAGGTGTTCGAGGCGGCCAAGGGGGAGGTCGGGCTGGCGCAGTACGAGGTTCGGGGCTGGGTGGGCTGGCACCACCACGTCACGCTGTCGCTCCTGGCGCCGTGGTTCCTCTGCTGCGAGCGGCGGCGGGTCGGGGGGGGAAAGGCCGGCGGTGACGGTGTCGCAGGCGCGCGAGGTCTTCGCCCGTCTGCTGCGCGTCCCGGCGCCGGGCCCCGAGCGGATCGCCGCGGAAGTGTCGCGCGTCCTGTGGCGGAAGGAGGCGGCGCGGATCTATCACTGGCACAAGGCCACCGGCGGTTTCCCGCCGCGCCGGCCGCCACCGGATACCAGTTGATCAGGTGAGACTTCCTTGAATCGGTGACAGTCCAACTAGTACTAGGGATGCTCGGGTGATTGAGAAGGTTTTTCTCGTCGCCGTCACCTTCGTCCTCCTGGGGCTCTTCCTGGTCGTGCTCTCGTGGCTCGTTTGGATGGGACGCGGCCTCGGCTCAGGTCGGACCGTCGCCCTCGATAACGTGACGCTCTACTCAGAGAGCTACTGCCCAAAGGGCGTCCCGACCCAATCGAGCGAGCGGGTGGGCGACTCATCCCGGAAGAATGGAAGCCCTCGAAGAAGGTGAGCCATGGGCACAAGCTCCAGTTCGTGACGTACTTCATACTCATCGAGGACACGTACGGCGAGGTGCCACCCTATGGCGTCGTCGTCTTGGACGACGGGTCGCGTCACGAGGTCGAGAACACCCCAGAGCTACGGTCCGAGGTGCTCGCGATTGCGGCCGAGATTCGTGAGCGACGGCGAGTCATTGAGGAAGAAACCAAGGTGTGGCAACCGGCGTGGAAGTGCCGCATGTGCGGCCAGCGGGCCAACTGCCGACAGGCTCGCGATTGAGCGACGGGTCGTGGTAGTTTGGGCCTCGATGATTCCCTACCGATACACCCCGGCCCACTTCTTCTTCCCGCTGCGGTTCGCTTACAGCGAGCTACGCGACATCGTGAAGAGGTGGCTCGACGAGCGTCGTGATTCCCTGTCGAGGTACGACCTCGATGCGGACCTCTGCGGTCGGTTTGCCATCTGCCTGGAGAAGAACGGCTTCGAGCAGCAGGCCGATTGCGTTTGGAAGATTGGTTCGAGCGACCGGTGGGAAGACCACGCCCACGCGTTCGCGGAGTCCGTGGTTGCTTCAGGAGACAAGGAAGCGGCGAGAGTCGCCGCCGATGTCGTGAGCGACTGCCTGAAACGTTTCGAATCGAGGATGAAATCCAAAGCGGTGGCGAAGGTGAAGCTCGAGATCTCCAACCTTCGCACCGCTGCGAGTGGCAAGCCATCGTGCGAAACGAGGTAAGAAATGCATTACTCGGCCAGGATTTCCACCTCGTTCTCTGCCTGGACTTCGGCCTCGACTTCAGCCTGTAGCTCGGCGACTCGCTGTTGAATTCGCGTGTAGATGGGGATGTCGTGACCTAATACCTCGATGCTCACGGCCAACACGTATCGAGCGGTCGAGTCGGGGTCCTTGCTCCACCCTTGGTGGCCTACGACGGCGATACAGAAATCATCAGGTAATGAATTTGATTTGATGACAGCCCAGTCCTTTTGAACTGTCCCTGAGCTTCGAGAAACCCCACGAACGTTGCCGTGAATCGGGTTAGTCTGAATGGCCCACTTGAACGTGCTCCCTGCCGATTCGTCAGCCTCTTCAGCCTCTTCGTCGTCTTTGGGCTTCAAAGCCCTGGTGCGGAATTCCGATATGTCCTCGTTCTGGTAGCTGCTTTTCCAATCAACCCACGTAGATAGATAACGGCGACGGTTGCGGCGTGTTCGGCGGGGCTCAGCGGCGTAGGACAAGGTAACTTCGACGAGGACGTCGAACTCCTGTCCGGGGCGACGGACTTCATCGGGAATTGGAACCTGATAAACGTGGCAACCGCCCGCCTTGATGTCTTTATCACCGCTCGTGATGAGGGTCGTCCTAAATTCGGAATTCGTCGTCGCACGTTCCATGTCCGGCACGCCGTAGCCGATGCGACGCACGATGTCTCCGCGTTGTTCCGGAGTGGTCCCATTAGTCCAGTCGGGCCACCTAGCGGATTGAATGATGAGAGCTCGGTAGAGAAGGCATGATTCCTCGGGCAAGATTTCCTGGAGACGAGCAGCAATTCGCGTGACTTTGGGGGCGGCGAATGAGGTTCCCACCTCGTCACGTGAATATGCAGGGCCTCCCTGATGCGTCGAACGAATCATCTCGGGGTAGCATTCGCTCCCGCACGGCGGTGTGCTGACGGTGGGAGGCGTCGTGCGAGAAACAAAGTTGTCGCCCCCGAATTCAACAACCTCGGGTTTGATGGACTTCCAAATCCCGAGGCCACTGCGGGAGAACGCCGAGGGATGCTCGGCTCCCGGAGCACATGCCGCCCAATCCGGGTCTTCGTACTCTCGGTAGCTAATCGAACCGACGGTAAGGGCCTGCAAGCTTTGAGAGGGGTTCGATACGCGGCTTGAATCCTCGTTGAGGTAGCCGGGATAAGTGCGACCGGCGAGGAGGTGTTCGAGGACTCCCGGATTGGTCGCTGTGTTCGATGGGAGTATGTTCCCGGAGCTGACGACGAAAAGGACGTCGTACTCATGAGACAAGCGGTCAATCTCGGCAGCCCATGCCGACATGTGACGCGTCCGACATGGTGCAGACGCGGTTATCGAGTGGTTGAAAAGCCTGGTTAGTCGCTCTCCCTCGTGGAAGTGCTTGATGATGGAGTTCAGTAAATCCGGCGGAAAGAGGTTCTCGGGCATCCGGTTGCCCGCATCGAGTACCCGAGCGTTCTGAACCCACCAAGACGCTTCGTGCGAGCCAGTGCGAGGAATCACTTCACCGAAAAGCACGGCTCCCGCAACACGAGTCCCATGCCCGCTGGGAGGGCAGTAGTCGGCGACGTCGGTGGGTGATTCCTCGGGTAGGAAGTTCCAAGACGAGGCCGAGTCGATGGCTGGATTGAGAAGGTAGTGCCCTTCTTGGATACCGCTATCGATGACACAGACGGCCGGGGCGTCTTCGTCAGGTGGGACGATGGTGACTGCTTCCATCTCCCGCTCAAGCGTCTCGCGAATGGTCTGCGGAAGGACGATGTCATCCGGCTCAACGACTTCGAAGACAAAAGCGAAGTTGAGGACGAGGTCTCTGAGCCCTCTTCCCTTGACGCAGATTCTGACAGTGAATTCTTCGGATAGCGACGTATCGGAGTGCGGGGTGCTGAACTGATTTAGTACCTTCCCCTTATAGTCAGCTACAAATGAATTTATGATGTCTTCCCGCTCCATCGCGAGGGCATCCCACCTCATGTAAGCGTCGTTTCGAGCGTCGGTCCACTCCTTCAAGTTGGTCGCGTAGTCGGCTTCCCGCTTCGCCCAAGTCTTGTCGGTCATCCTGCGACCACGCTTAGGGGCGTTCGGTCGCCTGGGAATTTGAAAGTCGCCGGAGCAGGAAACGCCGACGTCCACCGTGTAATCACCGTCCTCCCTGAGTTTGGGCCATTCCTCTTGTAGATGTTCCGAGAGAATTCGAGTTAGTCGCTTCGATTGGTCCGGGTCTTCGTGCAGGTTGTAGACGCGTGCAACCGTCCCCGAGCCCCGAACACCCCCGACGAATTCTTGCAGCTTCTTGTTGAACTCGTTGAGGTCTAAGTCTTCGCTCGCCACGATGACGAAACCATCGACTTCTTCGGAGACGACCTCGAAGCCGAACCACTTTCGGAGTTCGTCGAGGTCGAGCATGACGTCCACTTCAAGAAGAAGGGGAACGTTCTTGGGAAGGCTCGGAAGATTTTGTTTCTCGCGGTCCGCGACGCGAATACGGCGAATACGAACGATCGGGCCGCGAACCGGGCCGCGTAGTTTCGAAGCGGCTTCCATCATGCGGGCCGTCGCGTCACGTCCGGCCCCCCGGACGGCATGGGCCGCCGTCGTCGGCGTCCCGCCGGCCGCGCAGACGAGTCCCGAGGATCGGACGCCCTCCGCGCGATCCCCGGCTCCTCGACGGCCAGCTCGGCTTGAAAGGGAGACGCGCCCCGACGGCCTCGAAGCCCCGTCGGGTCGCGTCCGACCGCGTTCGCGGATCCGCCGAACCCGGCGGCCGTCAGGCGGCGTCGCTCTCGACGCCGCGGCCCCTGAGCTGGGCGAGCGCCTCCTCGAGGACCAGGACGACGTCCCGGGCCTCCACCGACCTCCTCGACCAGGTGATGGTGAGCCTGGCGTCGGCGACGGCGAAGGTCCTGGTGGTCGTGGGCCCGGCCTCGACGACCCCGGCCGCCCTCTCCTTCTTCGCCTTCGGCCTCGCGGCCTTGCCGACGGCGGCCCCGGCGTCGTCGCGCTTGAGCCCCTCGCCCACGATCCGCGCGGCCAGCTCCCGCTGGGCCCGCTCGTCCTTGAGGCGGCTGACCTCGTAGCCGGACGACGGCGAGATGACCCCCTGCTCCACCTGCTCCTGGACGTCCTCGGGGAGCCTGAGCAGCGAGAGCGCCTTGCTCACCGCCCCCTTCGAGACGTTCAGGGCCTCGGCCACCTGCTGCATGGTCCAGCCGTTCAGGTCCATGATCTGCCGGTAGCCGTTGGCCGCCTCGATCGGCCGCAAGTCCTCGCGGAGGAGGTTCTCGATGAGCGACTCCTGGCGGATCTCGCTCTCGGTGAGCGGCCTGTCCGTGAAGGCGCAGGAGACCGTCCTGAGTCCCGCGAGCAGGGCCGCGCGATAGCGGCGCTCACCGCTGATGATGATCCACTTGCCGTGCTCTTCGCTCCAGCGCACCCGGATGGGCTGGAGCTGGCCGGTCCGCTGGAGGCTGGCCGAAAGCTGGGCGATGGACTCTTCGGAGAAGTACTTCCGCGGCTGGTCCGGGTCGGGGGCGATCCGGTCGATCTCCATGTGCCCCGCGAGGCGGTCCCGCGTCCGACCCTCCTCGGGGCTGGCCGACGGGATGCCGCCCGGAGCGGCGACGGCGGCCTGCGGCTCGGAAGCGATGAGCCTCACACCTAGGCTCTCCTTCATGTTGCCGGCCAGCCGGCTGGCGAGTTTCTCGGCTCGGCTCATGTTCATGCTCATGACGCCACCTTCCTGTTCTCCTGGACGACGACGCGGTTCTCGAAATGGAGGAACTCGGGCGGCCTGGAACGCGCCGCAGGGATCCGCCTTAAGATCTCCTCGGCGATGGCGCCGATCTCCTTGGCCGCGGCGCACTTGGGCCGGAGGAAATGGATCGGCACCCGCTCGGAGATCGCCTCCTTGAAGTCCTTCTTCTGGGTCAGATTCATCTCGAAGACCTGCTCGCCGTAAAGGCTGCGTAGCTGCTGTTCGTAGGCGTCGTGCAGGGCGAGCTTCTGCCGGAGCGTGACCAGGTAGCCCAGCATCCGCAGGTTCGGGTTGTATTTCTGCAGGGCGAGGTCGATCGCCCTCTGCACGTAGACGATGCCTTGGGCTCCGAAGTCCTCGGGCTGGATGGGGACCATCACGAAGTCGGCGGCGAGCAGCGCGTTCCAGCTGCAGAGGTGCAAGTTGGGGGGGCAGTCGATGAGGACCACGTCGAAGCGGCCCTCGACCTCCCTGAGGAAGCTCTTCACCGCCGTCTGGAGCGGCCCCGCCTCGGTCGGCCTGGGTGTATTGAAGTCGTCGAGGGCGTTGGCCCCTGGGAGAATCGTAATGCCCTCGCACGGCGTCGGGACGAGGATCTCGTCTGGGTCGGGGTCGTAGGCGTCGTCGAATAACGCGACGATCGACCGGCCCCGCGGAACCGCCTCGGTCGCCTCGGGCCCGAAGAACCCCTGGGTCAGGCTCGCCTGGGGGTCCATGTCGACAAGCAGGACCCTCAAACCCATCTTCGCGAAAGCCCCGGAGAGCTGGTGGGTCGTGCCGGTCTTCCCGCAGCCTCCCTTCCGGTTCACGAGGCAGATCTTGAACGGTGTCGCTTCCATGCCGCATCCTCTCATTTTCGAGCGTGTTTCCCGGGGAAACCCAGGCGACGATCCCTCGGTTTCCCCGGGAAACCGGCGCTGACGCCATAGAGATCGGGATTCCGGCCCCCTCCCCTTTCGAGGAAGTTTACCGGGGAAACACTCCGCACACGGCGGGGATGCTACGATCGAAACCAGCGCCAGGGCAACCCCCGATTCGCGGCCCTCGGCAGGGCCGGGTCGGCCTCCCGACGGCCGCTGCGAGAAGCCCCCTCGGCCGGCCCTGGCAATGAAGTCGGCCCGGGCTGGGGGCAAGGCCCTTCCATCGGAAAAGGACGGTGCCGCGCCGAATCCTGGGGCGATCCGGCCTACTCCGCGTTCTCCTCGGCCGGCAGCCCGAGTTTGCTACGGACGTGCCGGTCCCGGATGAATCCCCACATGGCCTCCGCGAACGGCCCCCGCTTGCTCTCCACCTCGCGATAGACCTTAAGCTGGTCAGGGTCGGCGTTCGCAAGGGCCTCCGCCCGGAAGGCTTCCCTCTCGTCTGCGGAGAGTTCGGTCCAGTATAGCTGGACCATCGCCCTCTCCTTTTCGCGTCGCCTGGCCAGTTCCTGCTTTCGCCTGGCCTCGGCCTGCTCCCGCCTCCTGCGCTCGAGCTCGGATTTCTGCCGCTCGGCCTTCTCGGCCTTCGAGACGAACCCATCGGGCCGGGCGTAGTCGTCGCGGACGGCCTGGGCGAGATACGCGCCGAGGTCGACGATCTTTCGTCTCCCCTTCTTCTTCACCCAGTCGACCTGTTCGATCTGAAGCTGGATCCGCGATTCGGGGTATCCGGCGACCAGCTCCCTCGCGACCTTCGGCGAGATCCCGCGCGCGACGAGTTCGGCCTCGAGCGGATTCGGCTCCAGCTCTGGTGCCTCGGGGACGTCCTCCGGCGATCCTTCCACGATGCCCCGCGCCGCCGACTTGGCCCTGACCAGCGTGATCGTCCACTGCCCGGACCCGACCCGCTTGAAGCGGGCATCGGCGTCCATGGGCTTGAGGAATCCCACCGCCGTGAGCTCGTCGATGGCCGGCTGGATCTTCTGCTTGAGCCGCCAGCACTCGTAGTTGCGACTCATCCCCACGTGTTCGCACGCGAGCGTCCTGAGATCGAAGGTCCACTCCGTCCGCTTGTAGAACCGCTTGTCGAGAAAGCGGTAGAGCTGCTTCGAGATGGCGCTCTTCAGCGAGAAGTACAGGCCGAGGTCGAGCTTCTTGAGGTTGTTCGCCTGGAAGCTCTTGAAGAACTCGGCGCTCCAGCGCACCGAGGATAAGGGCAGGGGGATCTGCCGGGCTTGGCACCCGCGCCTCTGCTCCTGCTCGATAACAGTTGCCGATTCCAGGATGTGGAAGCTGTAGTTGCCCTTGGTCCTCGTCTCGTTGTCCCACCACGCCTTCTTGTAGATCAGCGTCACCCCGACCCATCGGTTCAAGGACTCGGTGAGTCGGGTGTAGTAGTAGCCCCGATCCGGCCAGCCGAGCAGACGGATAAGCTCGTAGCGGGTGAAATGGACCTGGGTGCTCTGAAAGTTCGACTTGACCTTAGTCAGGTGGAGCAGGCCAATGATGACATCAACGTCGAGGGCGGTGGGAAGCCCCAACAGGTCACTGCCGGTGATCGTGAGCGTCTCGTCCTTGTCGTGGTAGACGACCGTCTTCAACTTGTTTGGGGCGCGGTCCGAGAGCAGCGCGATGGGATACTCCGCGAGGTTCATCTCGTCGCGGCCTTCGCGGTTCCGCGAGAGATCCGGGGGGGCGGCGAACGCCGCCGACGTCGCTGTGGAGGCCTCGTATGTTCCCATCGGTGTGCGTCCCTGGTGCGAAAAGAGCAACAACCAATTTCTCGAGGTTGTTGTCTTCTGGTTATAGGTTGAGAGGTTATAGGTTGGGGTTCCGAAAGTCAAAGATGTGGAATGAGTTAGAGGTTGAAAACCGCCCTCATCTTGCGGTAGACCCACACCTCGTCTTGCGGTGGGACCGCACCTCGTCTTGCGGTAAACCCACTCCCCGATTTGCGGTGCCGACCACCCCTCGTTTTGCGGCCTACCACTCCCCGGTTTGCGGTATTTCCACCCTCTATTTTGCGGTACGTCTCGGGAGTCGGCCGGGAATGTCTGTCGCCGATGGACCTCCGCTGGGTTCGGGCTGTGGCGGCGTCGCGGCCTCGCTGTCGCGTCCTCACGGCCCACACCTGGTCTTGCGGTAGCCCCCCGCCGAGTTCCCCGTGATTTCCCCGGGAAACGCAAGTCGGCTCGACGCGCGTTTCCCAGGGAAACCCGTCCAGAGAGGACGACGAGTGGGTTGGGCCGCCGCGACATGGAGGTCCCGTCTCGATGCTATGGAGATCGAGGTAGGCCGCGTCATCCAGGACCCCAACCAGCCCCGAAAAGAGATCGAAGACGAAGCCCTCGCCAGGATCGCGGAGTCGCTGAGGACCCAAGGCAATTTCAACCCATCCAGGTCCGCTGGACCGCCGAGGCCGAGCGGTGCGTCGCCCGCCTTATCGACGCCAATCTGGCCGACCGGCTCGCCGACGAGTTGGTCGAAAACTGCCTGCGAGAAGACGAGAAGAGCTGACCGCGATGGAGAAGGCCAGGGCTTACCGGGCCTTGATGGACGCCAAGGACTGGTCGGTCCGCAAGCCGGCCGAGGAACTGGCCATCTCCCGCGGCCGCGTCTCGTAGGCGACGACCCTGCTCTCTCTCCCCGAAACGGTCCAGGAGCAGGTGGACCAAGGCGGATTGTCCTCGACGACCGCCTACGCAATCTCGCGAGTGGCCGACCCGGACGAACAGGTCCGGATCGCGGACGCGACGATCCGGCACGGGCTGAGCCGGGCCGACATCATCAAGGAGACCCGGTCCACGCCTCGCAAGAAGGGCTCGAAGCCGGCCGCGCGCAAGGCGCGGGCGGTCCGGGTCTTTCGAGAGGTCGGATTCAAGGTGACCGTGGAACGAAAGGCGGGCGTCGATCCGATGGAGGCGGCCGAAGCCTTGGAGCGGATCGCCGCCGCGATGAGAGCCGAGGCCGACGATGGGTCGTTGGCCGCCTGAGTGCATGAGCAGGCCCCGCCCCCGAGGTTTAGGGGCGGGGCAGGTCGTTCAAACCACGTCGCTCGACGAACCGAACGCCGTCGGCATGGGCCAGGGGGCGACGACCTGGCCCATGCCGACGGCCGAAGCGAAGACCCCGCGTCGGGTCCGCAGCCGAAAGGCCGGCGCGACGACCGAGGTCGAGTTGGAAGGGCGGCGGATCCACCTCTCCGAAGACGTCCTTTCCGGCTCCGCATGCCGGCCTCCCAGCGAGGGCGGAAGATCGGCGGGATCGCCGAAGAGGTCCTGGACGAAGCACTGCCACAAATCGAACGTCAACCGGGTCGGCTGACGGACGGACCAGCGTGAATTATCATGACGGGCCGCGACGATCCGCCGGCGGGGGCGGTCATTCGACGAACGTCTCCGAACGGTGGGACTCGGATCCGTATCGCGAAATCCCGCCCACGTGCTGGACGTACGACTCGAGCGAACCGTAGAGCTTGTAGCCGCGTCGCGCCAGCGAGCGCGCCCACCGCAGGTCGTAGGTCAGCGTGGGCCATTCCGAAGACTTCCCTCGATCTTCGAGCACCACCTCCACCGCCCGTTTCGGCATCATCAGGCACTGAGTGCCGAAGAAGCGTCGGGTCGGTACGACGGCGGACCCGTAGCCGCCGAACGGTTGGTAGAGGGTGTACAGGCCGGCGTCGGGAGCCAGTCGGACGCCGGCCAGGAAGGGGATGAATCGGCCGGAGAAGACGACGTCGTCCTCCAGGAACAAGAGGCATTCGCGACGGCCCAACCCGTTCAGTCCATGGTCGAGCGCGGCGTAGGCCGCGTCGTTGATCGATTCGAAGTCGGTGGCGTCGCCGAGGCGGGGATGGATCGCCACGGCGGCGGGGCCGAGGCGGTGGAGCAGGGAGACGTAATCGCCGGGTAGCGTAACCGCGGCGGTGAGGTCGACCGACGCCAGGGGCGGGGGGAGGGCGTCGGCGATCCGTCGGGCGTAAGACTCGACGAACATGCGCATCAGCGACGTATCGCGCGCACAGGTCATGACGACCGGCTGGATCGCGTCCAACGAGGGCGACGGTCCGTCGAGGCGTTCATGGTACATGGGTTCAGACTCGCCCGTCGCGTCGCCGCATCGCCCCTGCGGGCTGATCCGGACGGCGGGCCGCGACGCCGTAGATGGCGGACGAATCCGCGATTATGCTCTTGGTGATTGCGACTTCCGGGCCGCCGCGACGATGCGAGTCGGCCTCGCGCGGACGACGAGCCGCTCACCGACGCCCTAGACCGCGTCGCGCTGGAGGCGTGCGTCGGGGGCCCGCTCTATCCGGGGATCGAGGCGGGCGACTCCATCCTGGGCGACGCGTCGCGGTACGAGGAGGGCGAGGCGTTTCGCCTCTCGCACGGAGCGGTGCTGCCCGGCGAGGTTACGCAGGCCAACGCCGTGCCGTGGCAGGCCGACTTCATGGCCTGCCGCTGGGAGGAGACCTCCGGGCCTAGGTTGAGGCGGCTGGCTTGGTGGCCCGCCCAGCGTCCCGACGACGTCTTCCCGGCCGTGGGGGCGACCGAGATGGTGCCCTGGGCCCGCGGGCTCGGCGAGGACTTCCAGGACATGGTGGACAAGTGGGACCGCCTCGGCGTCGTGGTCGACAAGGGGAACGACGCGCCGTTCTTCGTCGAGGTCGATCGCGACGAAGAGTCGCTGGGACCGTGAGCCGGCCGCGACCGCCGTCGGCCTCATATGCGGCCGACGTGGCCGTGCTGGGGGGCGGGCCGACCGGCGCGGCCGCGGCGATCGCTCTGGCCGAAGCCGGGCGGTCGGTCGTGGTCGTCGAGAGGTCGCGGTACGATTCCGCCCGGGTCGGCGAGGCGCTGCCGCCCGAGGTGCGGACGCCCCTGGCCGAGTTGGGAGTCTGGGACCGCTTCCTCGCGTGCGGCCCTTCGCCGTCCCCGGGCGTCGCGTACGCTTGGGGTGAACATGCATTAAAATATCATGATTTTATATTGAATCCCGTCGGTCCGGGGTGGGCGGTCGACCGGGCGCGTTTCGACGCCATGCTGGCGGCCGCGGCTGCGGCCCGCGGGGCGCGGGTCCTCACGGCGACTCGGCCGCTCTCCTTGGGGCGCGGCCCGGCCGGCGGGTGGACCTTGGTGGCGGCCTCGCCGGACGGGCCGATCGGGTTGAGGGCCCGGGCGCTGGTCGACGCCACGGGGCGCGCCTCGTCGCCGGTCCGGCGGCTGGGGGGCGGACGCCTCGTCGTCGACCGGCTGGTCGGCCTCGTCGCTTTCCTGGAGGCAAGCGGCATGGAGGACCGCGGGACGCTCGTGGAGGCCGCGGAGGACGGCTGGTGGTATACGGCGCCGATCCCGGGCGGGAAGGTCGCGGCGGCCTTCATGACCGACGCCGACATGGTCCCGAAAGGCCGGGCCGCGCGGGGGGCGCTCTGGCGCGTGCGCCTGCACGGCGCATGCGAGACGCGTGGCCGCCTCGAGGGCCGGAGGGTCCTGATCGAGCCCGGGATGGTCCTGGCGAACACCACGCTCATCAAGCGGCCGGCCTGGGACGGCCGGGCGGCCGCGGGCGACGCCGCGGCCACGCTGGATCCGCTCTCGGGCCAGGGGATTCATCGCGCCCTCTGCTCGGGCCTGGACGCGGCCCGGGCCGTCGACGCCCACCTGCGGGGGGATCCGTGGGCCCTGAGTCGCTACTCTCTCCAGGTGGCGTCCGATTTCGCCGCCGACCTCGCGGAGCGAGCCCGATTCTACGCGCGCGAGCGACGTTGGCGAGGGCGGCCGTTCTGGGAACGGCGGACGGGACGCCCTTCGCCCGGCGGATTGACCGTTTCCTAAAAAACCAGGGTCGTCGCGGTCGTCCGTTCCGACAGGCTCGCAAGCCGACCCAGGTCATTATGTCCGAAAACTCGGATTTTCGATTGACTTGCACGGCGGTGGCAACAAAATTAAGCACAAGTCCCGATATAACGAACTCATTTTCAGGTTCTGGGAGAGCGGTAACTGATTATCGACCCACTTGCCCTCGGTTTTCCGGCGGCTTAGGTTGGTGGTCATGAGCGAATCGGACCTCGCCAAGCTGGATCGCGACGCCCTGATCGCCCTGATCCTGAAGCTCCAGGCCGAGATCGAGGCCCTGAAGCGGTCGGGCAAGCGGCAGGCGGCGCCGTTCTCGAAGGGGACGCGCAAGGCCGATCCCAAGCGGCCCGGCCGGAAGCCCGGCGAGGGGTCGTTCAAGACCCGCGAGGCCCCCGCCCCCGAGACGCTCTCCGAGCCGCCGATCGACGTCCCCGTCGTCGAGGCCGAGTGCCCGAAGTGCGGCGGCGAACTCGACGAGGGCCGGGTCGAGGAGGCCTCGATCACCGACCTGCCCGAAGTCGTCAGGCCTCGCGTGCGGCTCTTCCGGGTCGGCGTCCGACGCTGCAAGCGGTGCAAGGCGACGGCCCGCGGCCGCCACCCCGACCTCGCCGCCGACCAACGCGGCGCGACCGCGCATCGGCTCGGCCCGCGGATCCTGGCCGCCGCCCATTTCCTCCATTACGGCCTGGGCGTGCCGGTCCGCAAGCTGCCGGCCCTGCTCGAGGCCCTCGTCGGCGTCCGCCTCACCCAGGGGGCGATCACGCTCGACGCCCTGAAGAAGGCCGCCGGGGCGATCGGGGCGACGTATCGAAACCTGTGCGATTCCGTCCGCGAGGCGCCCTTCGTCCACACCGACGACACCGGCTGGCGCGAAGGGGGCTCGCCGAGGTGGCTGATGGTCTTCGAGACCGACGCGGCGACCGTCTATCAGGTCCGCCCGCGGCACCGCAACGAGGAGGTCCGCGAGCGGATCCCCGCCGACTACCGGGGCGTGATGATCACCGACCGGGCCGGGGTCTACGACGCCGAGGCCTTCGCGGGCGTCGAGAAGCAGAAGTGCCTGGCCCACGCGTTGCGGTCGATCTCGGAGGTCCTGGAGTCGAAGACGCGAGGAGCCCGTCGGTTCGCGAAGCGGCTGAAGGACCTGCTGAAACGGGCCCTGGAACTCGGGCGGGAACGCCGCGCCGGTCCGCCGCCGGCCGACTTCGCCGGACGCGTGCGACGCCTGAAATTCGCGCTGACCGACCACCTCCGCGACCGGACGCTCCGGGACCGCGACGACCAGCGGCTGCTGAACGAGCTGGGCCGCTGCAACGACGCGGGGTCCCTGGTGCGGTTCCTGGACGACCCCCGGGTCGAGCCGACGAACAACCGCGCCGAGCGGGCGCTGCGGCCGGCGGTGATCGCGCGGAAGACGTCGCAATGCACCAAGAACGCGCGAGGTACGCGAGCCTTCGAGGCCTGGACCAGCGTCCTGCGGACCCTGTCGAGGACCCTCCCGGCCCCCGACCTGCTCGATGACATTGTCCGCATCACCCACCCCGCCGCCCCCCCGATCTCCTGAGACGGACGCCGGAGCGCTAATCAGTTACGGAGAGCGTACGATGCCGTACAAGATGGGCGGGCCTAACTGCACTCAAGGCGTATCCGGGACCACCTCCTCGCCGGATACGGGGGCTCAGAATCGAGGCGACGCGACGATGGCCTCGCCCGCCGACCCCTGCCCATGCTCATCGTTCCCCAAGGGGTGCTGCGGCTCCGGCGGACCCGGCGGGGGCCCGGGGCCCCGGGGCGGATTCGGGGGCCCCGGGGCGGATTCGGGGGGCCCCGGGGCGGAACCGCGATCGGATGGTGAGCCGAGACGGGCGCATTCGCACGGGGGCGACGACGGGCGGGGCCACGGCGGACGTCGACGAGGATGCTCGTCGAAGCCATAATTAAGAGGATGATGATGCAATCAAATAATCAGGGCACCGGGGACATGGTCCTGTCTCGCATCCAGGCGGCGTTGGGCCGCCTGAGCGGACTTGCCCCGCTGCCTTACGGGGCCGCGTCGGGCATGCTGACCATCCCGGGTGGGGCTGGGAGGGTGGACCTCGGCCACCTCTTCCTGATGGTCGATTGGGGGTTCCCCGCCGGCTCGCCCGCCGACCTCCCGCTCGTGCTGCGGTACAAGAACGCCAGCGTCGAGCTCACTGAGTTCGGCAAGAGCTGGTCGATGCCCTACCACAGGGCCATCGAGTGGTACGACGACGAGGCCACCATACTGACGCCCATCCGCGTGGACCACTACGAGCGGATCGGTGCCGGGCCGTCCTACGCACCGCTCGACGGAGTGAGCAGCACGCTGACGGGAGCCCCCGGTGGCGAGTGGGCCGAGACCCAGCAGGACGGGACCTCGTACCACTACGACGCGACGGGGGCGTTGCGCACGATCCGCAACCGCGCGGGCGTCCGCTGGACCTTGACGTGGGACCAGGTCTACACCCGCATGCGCTCGATCGAAGGGCCGTTCGGGCGCAGGACGACGCTGACGCACGCTCCGTCGGGGATGATCCGTCGGGTGCAGGACCCGGGGGGCAGGATCTTCACCTTCACGGTCGACGCCAACGATAACCTGGCGCGGATCACAACGCCGGCGCTCTGCGTCACCAGTTTCGCCTACGTCCCCACGTCAGGTAGCGGGACGGCGAAGAATCGGATGGTCGCCAGAATCGACCCCCTGGGCAACCGCACAACGTTCACCTACACCCTGCCGATGGAGGTGGCAGAGCCGGCGGTGTTCCAGTCATTCCGCCTGCCGACGGGTCAGATCACGACGCTGACGTCGGGGTACAGCCCGCCGCGAACCACGATCATCGACCCGCGGGGCGGCCGGTGGACCGTGACGTTCGACAGCCGGACCCGGCCGGTCGCGACGATCGATCCCCTGGGCATCCGGACGAGCTATCAGTGGGACTCGTTCTCGTCCTACGGCCTGACCCGCGTCACGGACGGCCGAGGGGTGCGGACGACGTTCGGATACGTCGAGACGAGTACGGGAGTTTACCAATCATCGTCGGTGCAGACGGCGGCCGGGACCTATCAGCTAGCCTACGGAGCGGAGGGGCGGCTGCGTCGCGTGATCGACGAGCGGGGAAATGTCTCGACTTTGATGTGGGATAGCCAGGGCAACCGTACTGCAGTGATCGACCCGTACGGTGTGCGTACCAGCTACGCGTACGACGCACACGGGCGACCTGCAGCCGTTATTGATGGACTGGGGCGGAGGTCGACTCGGATTTACGATGCCTTAGGACGCTCTGCCGCAGACATCGATCCGCTTGGCAATCGGACGTCATACGCATATGACGTCAATAGCCAGCCCAGACGTACCGTAGATCAGCTGGGTAACATATGGACGACGATGTATGATGATGTAAACAGGCTGGCGGCGGAAATCAACCCTCTGGGAGGCCGCTCAAGCTACTCGTACGACCTAACCGGTCGTCTAATCAGCGTCATAAGCCCGGTCGGCCGACGCGCCACAATGATCTACGGTCCTACTGGAGACCAGTTGGTAAGGATCGATGCTGCGGGCAAGCGGACGACCTATACTTATGATTCTGTTGGTAACTTGATCAGTGCTAAGAATCCAGCGGGCGATGTGGCGACTACGAGTTACGATGCTTTGAATCGGCCCGTAGTGGCGTTGGACTCGTCTCAGGGGCGGATAAGTTTGTCTTACGATCCAGCGGGTAATATTAGGCGGACTACTAATGCTGCTGGGGCTATGTATACAAATATTTATGATTTGGCGAACCGTTTGGTCGTCAGCGTAGATCCCGTTAGGGCTCGGACCACCTACGTTTACGATCAGGCAGGTAACCTGAAAAGAGTTGTGGACGCTCTGGGGGCTATTACGACTGCCGTACTGGATAAATTGAACAGACGCCTTGCCAATGTAAGTTCGATCGGAGGTCGCACTTCATACGCGTACGACAAGGTTGGAAACGAGATTCGCCGCGTTGATCCTCTGTCAAGAATTACCACGTCCTCATACGACGGTGCCAATCGGCTGATAAGTGTAATTGAGCCTAATAATGCGCGTGCTACTAGGATTTATGATAAGATCGGCAGATTGGCGTCGGTCGTCAAGGCGAACGGTCAGCGGAGCAGCGTAGTCTACGACAAGATTGGACGGGAAATCCGCACTATCGACCCGTTGGGACGTCGCACGACATATGCATATGATCCGGAAAACAATTTGGTAAGCGAGATCGATGGAAGAGGTGTCAGGACAAGCTACACATATGATGCCGTCGGTCGAGTGGTGAATTGCGAGTATAATGACGGTTCCCGCCTGACGATCTCTTACGATGCCAACGGACGCAGGCTCGTGCTCGCGGATTGGAACGGCCGAACATCCTGGACCTACGAAACGGGCGGCCAAGTGAAGCGGATGGCAAATTCCAAAGGTTACACCGTTAGTAATGTGTGGGATAAAGCGGGGAGGCGCTTGTCCATGGTTGTTCAGGGAGTCGGAACCTTCGCCTACTCATACAATGCGACAGGATCGACGAGAAGGATGGTGAATCCTGCGGGAGAGATTACCAGTTGGTCCTACGATCTGGTTGGTCGCGAGATCCGTATCCTTTCGGGAAATGATCGTCAGACCTCCTTCGCTTACGACAACGGGGGCAGACTTTCAAGGTTGAGTAACTATAGCAACACAGGCACCACGTTGTCAAGTTATCGGTATTCATATGATGATATGGGTAATAAGCGGAGCTCGGTTGAACTCTCGGGCGATCGTGTTTCGTGGAGCTACGACAGCTCGGACCGCCTGGTCAGTGAACGGAGGAGCGGCGCGAACGCATTCTCCGAGACGATCTCCTATGACCTCGTTGGCAACAGGATCTTGAGTCGTTCCGTCGGGGGACGCACGACTTACGCTTATGATGCGGCAGCCCAGATCAGAAGGTATACAGATTCGACGGGTGTCACGACGATCACCTACGACGGTTCCGGGAACCTGAGGAGTCGCATCACCTCCTCAGGCCAACGCTATACAAATATTTGGGACCCGCGGGGCTACTTAGGAGCCGTGGCACAGCCATCCGGGGCGAGGGTGTCGTTCGTATACGATGGAAACGGATACAGAGTCGAGCAGCGTAGTGCTTCTCAATCCATAAAGTTCCTCTGGGATAACCGAAATGTAGTAGTGGAGGAGGTTGTCGGTAGCGGTAGCCCAGTGGTTTATACGGTTGCTCCCAAGATCTATGGCGATGTTATATCGAGTCGAAGTAGTAGTTCGACAACGAATTATTTGTTTGATGGGCTTAGTTCCGTTCGGGCGTTGCTCAAGGCGGGGTCCTTAACTGATTCCTATGTCTACACCGCTTCTGGAAAGCTCGTGTATTCCAGCGGTTCTTCCACGAATCGATATCGATTCGCTGGGAGAGTTGGCTATGCCATCGTTGATGGTCTTGAGTTGTATCTCGCGAGAGCTAGATTCTACGATCCTCTTTCGGGTAGATTTATATCCGTTGATCCAATTGGCGCGTTTGCGATGTTCGACCCGTATGGATATACGCGTGGTAACTATGTGAACAAGGTCGACCCCTCCGGGTTGTTCTTAGGGTGGGGCTATGGGAATTTCTGTGGCTGGTCAAAGCAGGCGGCGTGCCCGCCGTTCATGGATCCTCGGGAGCCGGTCGACATCGTCGATGCCGCGTGTCAGCGCCACGATTGCTGCATCGGAAGTGGTTATATTTCCGGGTGGTGTAATTGGAGACATTGCACGTTGGCGTTGTGTGATCAAGTCAAGGATGCATTTGTATGGCAGTGCCAGGCGGAGTACGGTCTCGACGACACCCAATACCGATATAGGCAGTGTACTCTTGCAGCTGCATCGATCGCGTTGGGGCTTTGCGGTAGCCCTAGGATGCCCTGGGAGTGATCTCGTCCGTTTGTCTATGACCTGCTGGAGATAACCAGAGATCATTTAGGAGGTTTGGATGCTGAGTTTTGGCATTTTCGGCCGATCCTCCGAGGTTGCAGCGTCATGTGGACGGGTGTTTGCGATCGTTAGTCTGCTGACTGCTGTAGTGGCCTCGATTGGTTGTGATCCGGGCGTTGACAGCTGGGCGCGGTTTCAAGAAACGAAGCAGTTTGACGGGGGAGCACCTGCGGTCTGCGCCGCGATGGGGACCATCGTCTTTTCATCGCCGCAATCAGGTCACGGAGATATTTACTCGTGGGATGAGTTCGGTTATCATGGACTACATAGGTTGACGCATGATGAACAGTTCGAATCGCATCCAGTGTGCTCGCCCGACGGCAGGTGGATAGTCTACTCCAAAGAGGAAGCGGGGTATGCGCATTTATGGATCATGTCGAGTGATGGCAGCGGCCAGAGGCAGCTGACGAGTGGTAAATTCTTTGATTATCCAAAAGGTTTTTCGGGTGATTGCGCATCGGTGTATTTTGTGCGGATATACCCTTCGTCCGGGATGGCGAGATCGGCTGATTGGTGGCATGTTAATCTGGATGGGACGGGACTCGTTAAGGGCGGAGGCCCCCAGAACATTCCCGCGTCCGGATCGTCGATAGATGTGCCTGGAGTGGGGACGTACGATTTTCAGAGATATCGCAAAATGATAGTCCAGAAGATTGGCAAGGAGCCTGAAGTAGTTGAGCTGCCGCCAGGTGTCACTTCGTTCGCAGTCCTAGATCGCGACCGAGAAAGGATTGTGTATTCAAGCTTGGCACGAGGCGACACTTTTGTGGAGATTTATCAAGTTGATCTGAAATCCGATAAACTGTCGCGACTGCGGTGATTAGATCCACCTGTTCGGCAGTCACGCACAATTTGAGTCCTAAAGAATGTGGCCAACCATCTTGTTTCGTGTCGATCCCGCCGCCGCCCCCATGTCCACGAGTCTCAGCTTCGATGATTTAGTGGAGCGTCCTGATTAATGCGGAGTATGAGTGATGAGAATCAGCTAAGGTTTGTCCGAGCAGAGACTCCTGCGCTCGTACCAGAACTAGAGGCTGGATTGAGTCCTGAGGATTATAAGATCGCTTGCAAGCTTGCATCGCGAGCCCAGTACGATGATGCAGACCGTTTCTACACTTCGCTCCAAAGCCGAGCCGCCGCATCAGGTGAGACCGGTCTGTGTGCCCGCGTTGCAAATGATAGGGCTGTTCTGGCCGTCATCGCGGGGCACCGTGGGGAGGCCGTCCGTTTTTTGGCCGACGCCCTCGCCATGGACCCTGGATGCCTGCCCGCCCTTATCAATCGAGACTTTCTCTACGCCATCGGAGGGGTAGGGTCGGAGTTCCACGGTCATGGCGCAGAATGGATCGACGACCCGGGCACAATCCGAGTGGCGATCTTATCGTTTTTATTCAATTGGCCGTCGACCGGGGGCGGCACGGTCCACACCTTCGAGTTGGCGAAGATCCTGAGCCTCGCCGGCTACGACGTCCGCCACGTCTACGCCCGATTCGAACCCTGGGGTGTGGGCCGGGTGGCGGGCGACCTGCCGTATCCCAGCGAGATCCTCGACTTCGACGAACAAGAGTGGAACCTCCCGGCGGTCGAGCACCGGTTCCGCCGGGCCGTGGCGGCGTTCGACCCGGACTGCGTCGTCGTCACGGACAGCTGGAACGTCAAGCCGCTGCTGGCCGAGGCGGCGCGAGGTTACCCTTACATCCTCCGCCTCCAGGCGCTCGAGTGCCTCTGCCCCCTGAACAACGTCCGCCTGCTGCCGCAGCCGGGCGGCGGATTCGCCCAGTGCGGGTTGAACCAACTCGACGACCCGGCGGAGTGCTCTAACTGTCTGATGGAGAACGGGCGGTTCTCGGGTGCGCTTCATCAGGCGGAACGGGAGTTCTGCGGGGTGGGCACGCGTGAGTACCACGAGAGGCTGCTGCGGGCCTTCGCCGGGGCGGAGGCGGTCCTGGCCGTCAACCCGCCGACGGCGGCGATGGTCGCCCCCTACGCGAAGGACGTCCGGGTCGTCACGGCCGGCATGGACCCGGCCCGATTCCCCTGGCCCGCGCCCGAGGAACCCCGCGAGCCGTGGGCCGACGGACGGTGCGCGCTGTTCTTCGCCGGCCTGGCGGACGAGCCGATGAAGGGCTTCCACGTGGTGCACGAGGCCTGCCGTCGGCTCTGGTCGCGACGCAAGGATTTCGTCCTCGAGGCCACGATCGACCCGGCTCCGGGCGACGAGGAGTTCCTGCGCTGCGTGGGGTGGCAGTCCCAGGAGGACCTGCCGCGCCGGTTCCGCGGCGCGGACGTGGTCGTCTTCCCCACCATCGCCCAGGAGGCGCTCGGCCGCACGGCGGTGGAGGCGATGGCCGCCGGACGTCCGGTCGTCGCCAGCCGGATCGGGGGACTGCCGTTCACCGTCCTCGACGGGGAGACCGGCCTGCTGTGCGAGCCGGGCGACCCCGACGACCTGGCCCGGAAGATCGAGGCCCTGATCGACGACCCCGAGGCGAGGGCGAGGATGGGCCGGGCGGGCCGCAGGCGGTTCGAAGAGCACTACTCCTGGGACGTGATCATCGAGAAGCACTACCGGCCGCTCCTGAAGCGGCGGCCGCGCGAGGTCACCCGGCGCTGAAGCCGGAGGTTGTCGAGGCCGAGCCATGTCGATCCGCCGCGTCGCCCTGATCTACGACGACACCCATCGCCCGGAGACCACCGGCACCTACTGCCGCCGCGCGCTGGCCGAGGTCGCGGAAGTCGAGCATTTCACGCCCGCCGAGCTGGATCGCGTCCCCCGCGCGGGGTTCGACCTCCACCTGTACGTCGACGACGGGATGGGCTACCCCGCGCCGGCCGACCTGAGGCCGTCCGCCTGGTGGGCCATCGACACGCACCTGGACTTCGACCGATGCCTGGAGAAGGCCGCGGCCTGCGACCTGACGTTCGCCGCCCAGCGCGACGGCGCGGAGGCCTTGAAGTCGGCGGGCGTCGCGACCGCCTCCTGGCTCCCGCTCGCCTGCGACCCCCAGGTCCACGGCCGTCAGCAGGTCGACAAGGCGTACGACTTCGCGTTCGTGGGCCACGTCTTCCCGGGGCCCAGGGCGGACCTGCTGGACTTGCTCCGCCGGCGTCGCCCCGCCTGCTTCGTCGGCAACGCCTACTTCGAGGAGATGGCGCGGATCTACTCGGCCGCGCGGGTCGTGTTCAACCGCAGCCTGGCCGGCGACGTGAACATGCGGGTCTTCGAGGGCCTGTGCAGCGGGTCGCTGCTGCTCACCGACGCCCTGGACGAGGGGGGGCTGCCGGACCTTTTCCGCGACGGCGTCCACCTGGCGACGTATCGCGACGCCGAGGAGCTGCTGGACAAGCTCGATTTCTACCTGGGACGTGACTCGCTGCGCGAGAAGGTCGCGACGGCGGGGGCGGCGGAGGTCGTCCGCGGCCACACCTACCGCCACCGGATGGAACGAATCCTCGCCGCGGCCGAAGCCCTGCCGACCGCGGTCGCGCCGGGCTTCGCCGCGCCTCGAGGTCGCGAGGGGTTCCAAGAGCGGTCCTACTTCGGGCACGCCCGCCCGGAGCTGGTCGAGCTGGTCCCCGACGGGGCCCGCCGGATCCTGGACGCCGGCTGCGGGGCGGGGCGGCTCGGCGAGGCCCTCAAGGCTCGCGGCGGGGTCGAGGTGGTCGGCGTCGAAGTCGACGAGGCCGCGGCGGCGGCCGCGCGGGGGCGTCTCGACCGCGTCCACGTCGGCGACCTGGAGGCCCTCGACCTCGACTTCGAAGCCGAGCCGTTCGACGCGATCGTCTGCGGGGACGTCCTGGAGCACCTCCGCGATCCGGACCGCTGGCTCGCCCGCGCGAGGCGCTGGCTCGAGCCCGACGGCCGGCTGATCGCCAGCGTCCCCAACGTCCGCCACCACAGCGTGGTCCGGTCGCTGCTGCGGGGCAACTGGACCTACGAGTCGGCCGGCCTGCTCGACCGAACCCACCTGAGGTTTTTCACGCGCCGCGAGGTCGAGAAGCTGCTCTTCCGCGCCGGCTTCGAGATCGAGTCGATGGCCTACGTGGAAGGGCCCGGCGACGGGGCCGAGCGGCCGAGGAGGACGGGGGAGGTCCGCATCGGCGGGCTGCACGTCGGCGGGCTGTCCGAGGCCGAGGCCGAGGAGTTCTACGCGTACCAGTACCTCGTCCGCGCGCGGCCGCGGCCCGAGCCGGACTTCGGACTCACCTCGATCGTCGTCGTCGCGCGCGACGAGCTGCCCTACACGAGGCTGTGCCTGGACGGCGTGTTCCGCCTGACCGACGAGCCGTTCGAGCTGATCGTGGTCGACAACGGCTCGACCGACGGGACCCCCGAATACGTCGAGGAGCTGCCCGGCGTCCGGCTGATCCGCAACGACGCCAACCTCGGCTTCCCGGCCGCGGCCAACCAGGGGATCGCCGCCGCGTCGGGCCGCCAGGTCCTCCTCCTCAACAACGACGTCGTGCCGACGACCGGCTGGCTCCGGCGGATGCTCCGCGCCCTGCACCGCGACCCGGCCGTCGGGCTGGTCGGCCCGTGCTCGAATCGGGTGGGCAGCGAGCAGCAGGTGGAGGTGGATTACGACGACCTCTCGGACCTCGACGGCTTCGCCTGGGACTGGGGGAGGGGCCGCGACGGCGAGACGCTCGAGACCGATCGGCTGATCGGCTTCTGCCTGCTCATCAAGCGCGAGGTGCTCGACCGCGTCGGCTCGCTCGACGAGCGATTCGGGATCGGCTGCTTCGAGGACGACGACCTCTGCCTGCGGGCGATCCGCGCGGGCTTCCGCGCCGTGATCGCGCGGGACGCGTTCGTGCACCATTTCGGCAGCCGCACGTTCCTCGGCGTCGGCGCCGACCTGGAGGCCGTCCTGCGCGAGAACGGGGAGAAGTTCCGGGCCAAATGGGCGGACGCGGCGGGACCTTCCGGCGATCCGCCCGCGGCCGATCCCGCGACGCCTCCGGCCCCGGCTTCGAAGTCGCCGGGGCCCTATCGCGCGGTCGCGACGCCCCGGGGGGGCCTCCTCCTGGAGCGGACCGACGTGCGGCTGTCCCTGTGCATGATCGTCCGCGACAACGCCGGGACCCTGCCGGCCTGCCTCGAGAGCGTCCGCCCCTGGGTCGACGAGATGGTGATCGTCGACACCGGGTCGACGGACCGGACGCCGGAGATCGTGGAGGACTACGGCGGCCGGCTCTTCCGCTTCCCCTGGTGCGACGACTTCTCGGCGGCCCGCAACGAGTCGCTGAAGCACGCCCGCGGCCGATGGATCTTCTGGATGGACTCGGACGACGTCATCCCGCCCGAGTGCGGCCGCGGGATGAGGGGGCTCGTCGTCGGCCGCGAGCCCGATGCGTCGATCCTGGGGTTCGTCATGCAGGTCCACTGCCCGGGCGGCGGCGAAGACGGGGAGGCCGACGTGACGGCGGTGGACCACGTGAAGCTCTTCCGCAACCGGCCGGACCTCCGGTTCGAGGGGCGGATCCACGAGCAGATCCTGCCCGCCATCCGCCGCGCCGGTGGGGACGTGGCGTGGACGGACTTCTACGTCGTCCACGCCGGCTCCGACCAAAGTCCGCAGGCGCAGGAGCGCAAGCGGGCGCGCGACCTCGGGATCCTCGCGCTGGAGGCGGCGGAACGCCCCGAGCATCCGTTCACGCTGTTCAACCTGGGCATGACGCACGTCGACGGCTCGAATTTCGAGGAGGGGGCCGGGTTCCTGCGCCGGAGCATCGCGGCGTCGACCCCGGGCGAGTCCCACCTGCGCAAGGCGTACGCGCTCCTGCTCCACGCGGAGATGAGGCGGGGACGCATGGAGGAGGCCCTGGACGTGAGCCGTTCGGCCAGGTCCCTGTTCCCGCAGGACCTGGAGCTGCGGTTCCGCGAAGGCGTGCTGCTCCACGACCTCGGGCGGCTGGAGGAGGCGGCCGAGGCCTACCGGGACGCCCTCTCCGTCCGCGAGGACCGCCATTTCTCGAGCGTCGACCGCGGCCTGGCGGGTTTCAAGGCGCGTCAGAACCTGGCCGTCGTCCTCTCCGACCTGGGCCGGCTGGAGGAATCGGCCCGGCAGTGGAGGCTCGTCGCGGACGAGATGCCGGATTACCGGCCGGGGTGGCGGGGCCTCGGCGAGGTCCTGATCCGCCTCGATCCCGCGAGGGCCGACGCCTTGGCCGACGAGATGGGGCGCCGGCCGTCCCTCCGGACCGAGGCCGCGCTGATGCGGAGCCGGGCCGCGTTCGCGCGAGGCGCGGCGGCCGAGGCCCTGCGCTGGAGCGAGGCGGCTTCGACCGAGGGCCCCGACGACCTGGAGGCGATGCGCTGGGCCTGCCAGCTCCGCTTCCAGGCGGGGGCGGCCGCCGAGGCCGAGGAGGCGATCCGTCGGCTGCTCGGGCGGACCCCCGACGACGCCTCGGCCTGGCACAACCTGGGCACGCTCAAGCTCCAGCTCGGGAGCCACGAGGAGGCGGAGGGCTGCTACCGCGAATCCCTGCGGCTCCGCCCCGATCACGCGTCGACCCACCTGCACCTGGGATACGCCCTCAAAGGGGGGGGACGCCCGTCGGAGGCCGCCGCGGCCTGGCTCGACGCCCTCCGCCTGGCGCCGGACGACCCCGCCGCCCTGGAGGAGCTCGGCCGCCTCGAACGATGACGGCGGCGGCCGCCGGGCTTGCGGCGTCGCGGTGGAGGATCCGACGAGTCGGGAGGCGGCGATGACGTTGGTGCAGATCGTCGGGCCCACGGATCGATGGGTCCTGCATTCCCTCGCGCGGAAGCTGGCGTCCAAGCTCCCGTACGCGACCTTCGCGCCGTGGCGGCCCCGGCCGCTTTCGGGGGGGATCGCCTATTACGTGAACTACGCCCTCTACGAGGCGCCGAGCGGCGGCCTCGACGTGGGCTTCTTCACCCACGTCGAGGACGAAGCGGGGTTCCTCGACCGGGCGCGTCGGATGGACCACTGCGTCTCGATGTCGAAGCTCTACGCGGATTGGCTGCGCGATCGGGGCGTCCTCCATGCGACCCACGTGCCGATGGGGTTCGACTACTACCGCTTCCGTCCCAAGCTCGTCCTCGGCGTCGTCGGCCGGCTCGAGCACCCGCGGAAGGGGATGGCCCTCGTGGAACGGCTTCGGAGGCTGGATTTCGTCGAGCTGGTCGCCACGGGCGGCCTGCTCGAGGAGGACGCCCTCCGCGAGGCCTACCAGAGGGTCGACTACGTGCTCATCCCCGCCACGGTGGAGGGCGGGCCGATGAGCCTGCTCGAGGGCCTGGGCAGCGGCCGGCCGGTCATCGCCCCGGCGGGCGTGGGCATGGTGCCCGAATTCGAAGGCTCGCCCCAGGTCCTCCTGTACCCGGCCGGGGACGCCGACGCGTTGGAGGAGCTGGTCGCCTCGCGGCACCGGGAGAAGCTCGCCCGGGGCCGTCCGGTGCAGGGCCGGACCTGGGACGACTGGGCGAGGTCCCACCACGAGCTCTTCGCCGAGATCCTGCGAGAGCGCGGCCTCGCCCTGCCGGAGCCGGCGGAGGGGTTCCGATTCGGCCTGATGGGGGAGATCGACGTCCCGTTCGATGCGGACGTCGAGGCGCTGGAGGCCGTGATCGACGGCGTCTCGCGGAGCCTCTACTTCGGCGGGCCGGGCCCGGCCCGCCGGGACCTCTCCCGATGGGTCCGCGAGTTCCCGTGCGTCGAGACGCTGCTGGATCGCCTCTGAACCCCGGCCGGAGGGCCGGCGAAGTCCCGGGAGGATCGCCGATGGGTCGATTTTCGGACGTCTTGATGGACCACTTCACCTATCCGCGCAACTCGGGCGCCCTGGAGGCCCCCGACCGGGTCGGCCTGGCCGGCAGCCCGGGGCAGGGCCCCTTCATGTCCCTGCACCTGAGGCTGGAAGGCCGGACGGTGGCCGCCGCCCGGTTCCAGACCTACGGCTGCGGCGCGAGCATCGCCGCCGGCTCGATGCTCACCGAGATGGTCGTCGGGCGGACCGTGGACGAATGTCGGGCCCTGACCGCCGAACGCCTCTCCGAGGCCCTCGAGGGCTTCCCTCCCGACAAGCTGCACTGCCCCGTGCTCGCCGTCGCGGCCCTGCATCGGGCTTTGGAGGGGGACGCGTGAGCGGCACGGCCGTCACGCCGGGCGGGCCAGGGGGCCGAGCCGCCGGGCGAGCAACGACGCGTCGGACAGGTCGATCCGGCCGGCCCCGCCCGCGAGCTCGAGGAACCGGCGGCACTCGCGCCGGTACTCGGGCCCGACGTCCGCCTCGCCGAGCCTCGACCGCAGCCGCGACGCGACCCCCTCGGTCCATTTGAAGTGATGGACCAGGTAGCCGTCGCCGGGGCCCGCGGGCGGGGGCTCGTAGGAGACGCCGAGGGCGTCGTGGTTGACGCCGCCCCGCAGCCTGGCGCCCGCGCGGCAGATCATGACCTTCTGGGTCCACCCGCCGAGCGCGCCGCCCGTCAGCTCGCATCCGATCGGGAACTGGAGCCCGAGGTCCGGATCGGGGCGGACCGGCGCGAGGACGCCCCCCTCGGCCACGCGGTCGACGAGGCGGCCCCGGACGGCCCGGTCCCGACGTCGGCCCAGCGGCCCGACGACCTCCGCCAGCGGCGCCGGATACTCGTGGAATTCGTCCAGGTCCAGCCGCATGACGAAGTCGTCGGCGTCCACCCCGGCGGCGCGCAGGACGCGTTCTTCGACCGCCGCCTTCTCGGGGTCCGCGAAGCGGTCGCACTCGACCCAGGTCGCCGCGGCCGGCCGCCCCGCGGCCGCCTCCGCGGCCCTGGCCGCCAGGGCGCCGCGCGTCGGCGTGCGCACCACGACGAACGTCCGGCGCACGCCGAGCCGGTCGTAGTGCTCCAGGAAGTGGGGCAGCAGCCCGTGGTCCTCGTAGATCGAGACGACGGCGTAGACGCTCGCGCCCATGAGGGGGACGACCTCCGAAAGTCCGAAAAGGTTCGTCAGCTCGGAGGGAACAGCTCGGACCATTCCCGGAGCGCCCCGCCCAGGCGTCGCAGGTAGTCGACCTCCCCGCGGGCCAGGTCCTGGCCCACCCGCCGGATGCACTCGCAGGGCGTCGCGCAGCCCGAGAGGTCGACGGCGTCGACGACCCGCCAGAATCGCTCGTTGAACCCGATCCCCGGGGCTTCCTTGACCAGGTTCTGATAGACGTCGCTGGCGCGGGCGTGCCGCACCCACGGGCGGCCCATCGTGATCTGCCAGCCCAGGTGGTCGCACGCCTTCTGGGCGATCACCCCGAACCAGATGTCGTCGAATCGGCGGTACGGCCACCCTTCCCCCTGGAGCGGGAAGTACGCCAGCGGGGCGAATTCCCGCCGGAAGCACAGGTTCATGCCGCAGATCGGCGCATACTGGCCGCGCGGCAGGACCCGCCCGTCGTCCGGCGGGACGAAGTCGGTCATGGTCCCCCTCACGAGCTGGTGGGGGGCGTCGAAATCCGGGACGCCCGTCCACAGGCCGACGTTGAGCATCACGTTCGGCAGGACGCCCCGGTCGTCGTAAGGGAGCCCGCGGGTCCGCAGGCCGGGCACGCTCTCGGACCATCGCGGCGTCGCGTGCAGGGCCTGGAGGTGCTCGGACAGGTAATCCCGGCCGGGCAGGGGGAGGCAGTCGTCGTCGAGCGTCACGACGTGGCGGCAGCCGATCCGATGGGCCTTCCAGAATCCGAAGCAGCGGATCGCCGAGTCGCGGCGCGAGACGATCCAGGAGGAGCCGCCCAGCTCGGCGTCGATCTCGGACCACGAATAATGGTGCGGCGTATCGACGTCGAAAGTGCGGGCCGGGCCGTCCTCGACCACGACCAGGACGTCCCAGAAGCGGGCCGACCCCCAGGCGTCGAGGAATCCGGCGAGCTGCGCCTCGCGGCAGCTCGGGACGACCAACGCGGTGGTCATGCGCGACCCTCCGGTTCCTTCGAGCGGTCGCGAACGGCCCCGGACGTCGGAGGCCGGGACGTCTCGCCCCAACGCCGACGGTGCGGGTAGATCGCGGGGTCCTGGAAGAGGTAGTACCAGGACGCCTCCATCGTCCAGGGATTGATCGGCGGGTCCGTCCAATCCTCGCCGGTCTTGCCGACGGCCGAGTCGCAGACGTCATACAGGTCGCGCCAGAGGGCCAGGGGGCGGGCGCGGATCGCCGAGCGGGGCGCGGCCCACATCGCCCCGTATCCGAACCAGAGCGGTTCGGGACGCGGGCACTCGAAGATGTAGGACCACGTCGCGGGGTTGTACCAGCCCCGTTCGGAGCCGATCGCGTGCCCTTTCAGGGTCGCGTCGCCGTAGCGGACCTCGAATCGCCCGACCGTCTCGACCCTGTCGCGAGCCTTGACCTCGGCGGGCGGATGGTGGCGCAGGTAACGCTGGGTCAGGGAGGTCGGCCGGTCGTACGGCGCGTCCAGCCGCTTGAGGAAGTCGCGGGCGTGGTCGAACGGATCGCCCTGCGCGAAGAACGTCCAGTCGGCCAGGCGGTCGTAGTGGGCGATGATGTGGCGGAGCATGGATCCGGCCTCCCGCTTGACGTTGGGGAGGTGGACGTGCCCGGGTTCGGCGCAGCCCGGGTCCTTGCAATAGACGATCACCGGCATCTCGACGCATGCGAGCCAGGCGAGGTCTTCCCTGTATCGGGACACGACGAGGCGACGCTCGGGCGGCGCCCCTCGGGAGGGCGGCGAGGGAGACGTCGCCCCTGGAGGTCGGGAGGGATCCTCGTCTCGGCGAGGGGCCCCGGAACGATCGATCGCGTGCACGTCGGATCCAGCCCTCGTCAACGTCGGCCTCGACACCTCTCGTCGCCCCTTCGGATCGGAAGGAGCCCAGGATCCGCCAGGCGGCTGGATCGCCATATCATACCGACGTCGGGCCAAGTCGGAAGCGGGTTCCCGCAAAACCGCACGCCTCGGCGAGGCCGGCGACGGCTTGCGTGATCGCCAATTAAATCATATAATGATTTTTGCAGAGAAATTAATTTCTCGAAATGTCGATCGTCCCCGCGGGCGGATCCGCAAACACCTCGTCGGCCCGATAAAGTCGCACCCCCAATAACTCGGGAGGCGGATTCGTGGACCCTACGTTCCCCCGCATCGAGGTCCATCCGGTCGACCACTGCAACCTGGCCTGCATCGGCTGCAACCACGCCGCGCCCCACAAGCCCAAGACGGTGCACGACGTCGCCGACTACTGCCGCTGGCTCGACCTCCTGCGCGAAGCCGGCCACGCCTGGAACGCCCTGGGGATCTCGGGGGGCGAGCCGTTCCTGCACCCGGACATCCAGGGCTTCTGCCGCGAGATCAGGGCGAGACACCCCGATTGCGCGATCGAGATCTTCACCAACGCCTTCTGGGTGCGGGGCTCCGACGCGTTCGACAGGTACGAAGGCGTCCTCGCCAGCGTGGACCGGGTCATGATCTCCCACTACAAGCCCATCGTGGACCGGATCGGCTGGGAGCGGTTCGTCGCCTTGGAGGACGAGCTGCGACGGCGGTTCGGCGTCGAGGTGGGGAGCTTCCAGGCGGGAGTCGTCGGCCGCTTCGCCCAGGTCGAGTTCTTTGAAGAACCCCGCCCCATCGCCGCGTCCCACCCCTGCGCGGTCAAGGACTGCACGCAGCTGCGGACGAGCGGCCTGCTGTACCGTTGCACTTACGGCCATCACCTGGAGACCGACCTGCCGTCGGCCGGGTTCCGCCACCCCGACCAGTGGTTCGACCTGGCCTCGGAGCTCGGCTCGAGGGACCTGCGGGCGTGGCGGGCCAAATGGCCTCTGGGCTCGTGCCACTTCTGCGGATGCGGCGAAGGCCGGGAAACCTGGACCCCCTGGGTGAGCGACCCGGGGATCCGCGGCATGGACAAGGCCGCGTACGGGGACCGTGTGAAGGCGCTCGTCGAGGGGGGCGAATGAGGCGGCCGGTGATCCGCCCCGAGCTGCCGATCATGCCGCCGTGAAACGGTTTCGCGACATAACGCCAATTGTTGGACGCAAGATCTGAAGCCAGGCTCGCAGCAGGGTTTCGCGAGGCATCGGCGGGAGCGACGCGTATCAATGGGACCGGGGCAGATTAAGTGCAACTCACCTTTGCAGCGAATCTCGCTCGATATGGATACTGAAGAACGGATCGACTGGGAGGAGAACCGGAAGGCCAATCAACTCTGCCAGGAGATCCGTCTCGCGACGCGGCTCCGGCAATGCTTCCGGGCGGTCGAGGCCCGCGACAGTCTCGCCGTCCAGGACGAGATCCCCCTGGTGATTCAGCAACTCTACCTCTTCCTGGATCATCTCCTGGGCCCCGATGACTCTTGGGAATCGCGAGGACGTTGGTTCGATGACATGATCCAGGTGGAATACCAGCTGCTGCCCGGCCGGTTCGTCATCTCCGGCGGGCTCGTCTGGGGCTTGCTCTCCGACCCCGGCCCCCAGTGGTCGGAGCCGTTCTACGCCGACGTCACGATCGATGCGAAGCGTAGCGAGACGGATTCGTATCTCATCCGATTCGGCCGCCTGGACGACGGCGACGAATCAGGCCGTCTCCAACTAGGCTTCCATGCGAGTCCGGGCGGGCCGTCGGATTCGGTCGCCGACCTCTGGGAAGGGAAGGCTGACTGGAGATACGAGTTCCGAAAGGCCGCCTTGGACGGCTCCAAGGAGCAGCCGGGTTGAGGCCTTTCGAGCGGCGGAACGGCCTCGTCGCAATCCGCAAAATTGAACCAAGGCATCGCATTGGGACATAACCCCCATTATCGGACCCAGAAAGGAGTTGCTGGAGGATATGGAGTCTGAACCCGAGGCCGACGACGATTCGACGTTGTCCAACATGGCGAGCGAGCTGATGTCCCGGGGGATGTCCGAGGAAGAAGCATGGGACTACTTGGGACGGAAGATGCCGGAGCTCATGGATAAGAGCGGAGCGATCCTCCTGGAAGCCCTCAAGGACGAAGCTCCAGAGATGCTCAAGGACAGGCTGGCGACCCGCACCCGATTCCGAAGGAGGCTGCAAAAAGAGTGGGGCGAGCCGTTTCGCTTGCTGCGAATGCTTGCCGAAATGGTTCGCGAAGTCGGCAGGGAGTTCAACGCCAAACATCGTCCATCCGCAGCAGCCGACAACGACCTGGTGTTCGAAGCGCTCCTCCGGCTTCACCAACGAGCATGTTTATTAGTCGAAGAGGTGTTCTGTCTTCTTGAAGGAGGCTTTGCGTCCGGGGCCCACTCACGGTGGCGGACGCTCCATGAAGTCACGATAGTGTCGTACTTCATCGAAGAATCGGGGCAGGACGTGGCCGAGAGGTATCTCCTCCATCACGTGGTTGAAACGTGCAAGTCGGCTGAGATATTTCAACAACACTGTGAATCTCTCGGGCAAGAACCACTAACTGATGACGAACTGCAACAGCATCGAGACGCTAGAGAGTCTTTGTGCAACCGCTTCGGAAAGGCATACCGCCTTGACTGGGGATGGGCCGCTGATGCGTTGAACGACCCCAATCCAAGCTTCACGAGCATAGAACGCGCCGTGAAGCTCGAGCATCTCCGACCTTACTTCCGACTCGCTTGCCACCCGAACCACGCGGGTTCGATAGCCCTGAGGAACGACTTGGGTAGCAGCCTGAACCCCGACGACTCGATGATGGTGATGTCGAGCGCCAGCAACGCCGGCCTCGCCGAGGCTGGAATCGGAACCGCTTTGTCCCTGTACCAAGTCACCGTGAACCTGCTCAACCACTACGAAATCGACTCGTTGCGGACCTTGACGGAACTGGGCGCGATGAAACTCTTATCCGACGAGGTCCACGAAGCTTTCGCCATGGTAGACGAGCGGCTCGCAATCAAAGCTCCCATAATCAGGGAACGGCTGAGTCGATTCGAGGCTCTGAACGAGAAGAAGCCTGAAGCAGATAAGCCATAACCCCGAGGCCATCCGCTCCGGGGCGGGGCGGATGGCCTCGGGCATCTCGCCGGGCCGCTTGTGGACGGCGGCGGGCGAGACCCTCAGGACCTTAGCGACGACTGATGAAGCTGGCGGCCGAACTCAGTTTCCTTTGACGATCTGTTCAAGTCGCTCCACCCGCTCTAACAGACGTAGGACGCTGTTCGCCATACTCCGCATGTCGAATCCGCGTGGGTTCCCTGCGACGCTCTTGTTTCTTACCGGATCGCCCACGAGGGTCATGGCGGCGCGGATGTCCCCGGACGTAGCAGTGGGATCATCCGTTAGAGACAGGGTCGCCCGAAGGATCTCGCCCGATACTATCTCCTTCGCAGCTCCTGCGAGGCACTGCACATAATTGATCTCGATGGTGCCCTCGGAAGCGATGACGTCGTCACCGCCCTCCCCGACATAGATGGGGGAAAGCCTTGTTTTGAAGTTCCCGCGCTCGTCCAGCTCGAAGATGATCTGACGCCGGCGTCCGCCTTCCAACGCGAGGTAGCTGACCACGCCGTCGAATGCGTCGGGAGACGTACCGGACGTTGTCAATATGCGGGCCTGGAGGCCCGCGTCCCCGAACGCCTCCACGGTCTCCGGAAACACAACGGCTGGATCGCGATTCGGCCCGGTCATTCAATATCTCCAGGTCGGAGTCCATGATGGCGTCAAGATGTACACGGAGATGGTAGTCGAACCTTTTCGTTCGATCGAGGGGCCAATCATTCAGGGTGTCGGCCCGCCGTCGAACCGGTCCCAGCCTGTCCATCTCAAGTGACGCCGGCCGCGTCGCGACTCACGGAGCTGTCACCCTCGCCCTTACCTCAGGCGAAGCCCCAGCGATCCAACTTGCGGCGGATCAACGCGGCCTCCCGGGCGGTCGTCCATTGGCCTCGCGGCTCCACTCCCGTAGTCCGAGGCCGTCGGGAGTCGATCCGCGACCCCGATATCGTCCTTGCTTTGTCTTAAAGCCCCTTTAAGAAAGCCCGCACCGGCGTCAGGAAGATTTCAAGCCGCTCCTCAACGTCGCATGTCGACTGCACGCCGGAGAAGTATGCCGCCGCGATGATTTGAACTTCATCGCCCCCCTGGGTGATCAGCTCTGCGGACAGTCGCGCGTGATGCTGATCCCACGAAAAGGTGAGCAGGCTGTCCGAACGGCCGTAATCCAGGAAGAGAAACCGCCGAGCACCGCGCCGATGAGGACGTATCCGGCCGTCAGCATCGCCGGTTCCAATTCAGAGCGTATCCCAGCCAAGAGAAGACCGGGGTTCTTGTATGGGTTCGGGTCTCCGACCCGATGCCGGGCCTTTTCTCGCTCGTCCCTTTCTCGCCGTCGGCAGGGTCGGCGCAGGACGGCCGTCGAAAACACATCCCCTTGCGCGACCTCATACCACCACTTCTGCTGCGAGGCCGACCAGACCTGGGATATGCCGCACGATTTGCATGCGAACGGCCTGTCGACGTAGTAGCCGCGCTCGACGAAATCGGGTTGGCTGTAACTGCCATGCAGTGCGAGCGCGCTCAGGTCGACTGCGAGGCCTCTCTCCAACGCTTCGCCTTTGGCGCGCTCCGCCGAAGCCTTCCTGTGGGCCTCGCGTTCGTCGTGACGCCTCTTTCCACTCATCGGAACCCCGCGTTCGTTGTCGCGCGTCTGTCGATGGCTGGCTGAGATCACCGATTAGAGTAAGACCGATCGATCGCCGGGCGCGACTTCGAAATCTCTCACCTCGGCTTCCTGGGTTCGTCACTCATCATCCGGCCGCTTATCTTGAAACGGCGGTCTGCACCGATACTGCACTTTCTGAGATTGCATAAGCATCAGGCCGCGAGCCGCAGCAGCCTGTCGGCGGCGGCTTGAATTTCCGCGTCGGTCGGGCCGGACCGCAGGATCGCGAGAATCTCCCCGGCCAGGATCTCGCGGCGCCAGGCCCGGCGCTTGTCGGCATGGCTCGGTCGGCGCAGCTGCGAGTCCCACGGCGAGTCGGAGCGGTCCACCAACTCGGCCTCCGACCGTCTCCACGCCCAGGCCTCCGTCAGGGTGTAGGTCCAGAGGCAGACGTGGAAAGCCCCGACGCTCGCGTGGATGAACCGCACCTGCTGCTTCCCCGCCCCGACGACTTCCTTGATCTCGCGGAAGGCTACCTCCAGGCTGAAGCGATCCGCGATCGTCGTCAGGACGTCGGCGACCGTGGCTTCGGGGTCGGTGCAGAAGTAGGCCCGCCAGCCGTGCGGCTCGTCGACCAGCACGACCAGGATCACGCCGCCGGCCGGCCGCCACGTCGCCAGGAACGTCTTGTAACGCTTAACCTCGGCGCCGTCGTAGAGGTCGAAGGAGCCTCGCGACCAGCCCCGCTTCTGACCGGCCCGCTTGGCCAGGTCGACGACTCGCTCGCCGTAGACGCGAGGGCGACCCCGCCTGCCCGACGGCCTGGGGCCGGGGATGGTCCGCAGCGCCGCGTCCTTGCGGAGCCGGCTGACGACCGTCATCCCCAGGGCCTTCGCCGGCTTCAGCAGCTCCTTCTTCGCGTAGGCGCCGTCGGCCACGACCCAGATCGGCCTCTTCATCAGGCCGAGCCACGGCCTCGCCCATCGCAATAGCTCGACGGCCATCTCCAGTTTGGTGCGGAACGCGGGCCGATGCTTGGGGGCGATCGCCGGCAGGTCCACCCGCCGGACGTACAGCCGCGACAGCAGCGGCAGGCCGATCACGCCCCAGGACCGATGCTCGACCAGCAGCGCCAGCACCACGAAGACGTGGCCGTAGACGTGCGGCGATCCGGCCGGGCCGGGCGTCGGGTTGTGATGCACGCCGGCGGCCTGGACATACGGGCCGTAGCGCCGCGTCGGCGTATCGTCGAGCGCCAGCGTCAGCCGACCCCGCCCCGTCGCGAGCGGCGCGACGACCTCGTTCAGCAAGCGGCCGGCGATCGAGCTGGCCTCCCTCCCGGCCGCCGCGACGGCGATGTAGCAGGACTGGAAGCGGCCGCTCAGCCCCGCGGCCCGAATCCACGTCGTGACGGTCCGCCGGCCGTGAGCCAGCACCGCGCCGACGAACAGCAGGGCGAGCCGGGGCGCCGACCGTCGGTCGAGCGGGCCGGAGAGACGGACGAACCACTGGCAGGGGGCGGGCGTCGGATGCGAGGATGTCATCGGGGCCGGCTCCGCTCAGGTCGATGGTTTGGTGTGGTAACCTCCATCGTCCCGGGCGAGCCGGTCCTCGTCCACCTGATACCTTCGAGCCGGGAGCTGCGGTCGGACATGGGCCGGATCGAGGATTGCGACCTCTGGTGGTTTCGCGAGCTGTATTCGATCCTCGCCGCGTTCGCCGATGCACCCGAGAATACCATCGCCCGGATCGGTGGGGGCGTATCCGTCCCCGACGATCAGGCCGAGGACCTGGACCACTTCCGAGGCTGCATCCTCGCGAAGTACCCGGACGCCCGCGATCTCGCCGTGATGAAGGTCGTCGAAGAGGTCGACGCGATCCTCGAACGACGAAGTCTCGGGGGAGAAGCCTTCGAGGAAGGGTTCTGGACGAATCAGGGCTTCCGGGAGCACCCCGACTGGAAGGCGATCCGGGGCCGGGCGCGGTCGTTCCTGCTGCGGTGATTCCGCGCCGACTCATCCCGCAACGCTCGCCTCGTTCGAGCGGCGACCGATCAGAGGTCGGCTCAAGCCTTCAACCAAGGAACGACCAGGGTTGGCCCATTTATCAAATTCCCGGAAAGTGCAGCCGATACTATCCACTCAAACTCCCCAGCGGGCCAGCCGGCGGCGGATGAACTCCGCCTCCCCGGCGATGGTCAGCGGTTGTCGCCCCGGCGCGCCGCAGCCGCCAGGGCTCGCGCCTTCTTCGCCTCGTATTCGGAGCGTCGGGCGTCCGACCGGTGCTTCTTGAGGGCCTGGGCGAGCGCCTTCCGCCTCTCGGCCCGGGTGGGGCCCTGGCGGGCTTGGCCTTCGCCTTCGGCTCCTTCGGCGGGTCCTTCCGGGGATCGCGGCGGAGAGCCGGGTGCAAGCCGTCCAGGCCGCTCCGGTCGCAGCAGGGTCGGTAGTCGCGCGAGCCCTTGGGATACGGGTGCGTGGTGTGGCTGCATTTCATCCCCGGTGTGAATGCCTCGAATGCCTCGATCGGGAACCGGGGGTTCAGCCTGGGGGCCTTCGCCCGGCTCGACTCCGGCCTCATAGTCGCGGCGGGCCACCGCGCTGCACGGCTGGGCGACCATGTGGACGTCGGCCTCGGCCTCGTCGGCGATGTCGGAGTCGTGCCACCCCGCCTTGCGGAGCGCGATCCAGCCCCGGACCTCTTCGAGACTTTCTCCGGCGTCGGGTTCGGGTTGAGTGGCTGGCTCCATGCGGCCGGCGTCGAGGCCGCGACGGGATCGCCGCACCGCTCGACGGCGGCTCGCACGCGGGCCAGGGTGACACCCAGCTTCCCGGCGATTTTCGGCAGGGCCTCGCCCTTGGCGCGACGGGCCATGACGTGGGCGTCCAGCTCGGCGACCTGGCGGGCCTCGCGCTCCCGGAACGGACTGACGGCCGCGACGCTCAAGGCGAGTCCTCCAGATGCTCAGCCTCGTGGCCCTTGGGGAAGTTCAAGCGGCGTTGCACGGCGGCGACCGAGACCTGCCCGGAGTGGACGATCTCCGCAAGGGTTCTACCCTCGGGACGCTCGGCCAGCCACTTCACGCCCTGGGACAGCATCCGTTCGCCGCACGGCCGGGCGTGCTTAGCCAGGACGTAATGGAGGTTCGTCCGTCCGCAGCCGCACCGCCTCGCGATCTCCGATCGGGTCGCGCCTTCCGCAGCCAGGGAGCGAATCCGCTATAATGCCGACTGGCGGGAAGAGGGGGACTGCGCCTTGGTGGCCGCAGCCATCGAGGCCGTCTTCCGCGAACTGGGGTAGCTCCCGTGGTGCTCAGACTCACTCGCGCATTCGTCGACCTGCTGCGTAAACAACCGTTAACCTACGGCGAGCGCAAGGCGGTCGAGATCGAGGACGAGTGGTTCGACGCGCTCGCCGAGTCGGATTCCGACGGCGTGTTCGGAATTCTCGACCCCATCCCCGAGCAGGAACCGTCGTTCAAGTTCCCGCTCCGCAAGGTCAAGGAGCCCCGTCATGACCAGATTTCTCGACCTGAAGGCAGACGGGCGTGACGACCATCCAGCGGAAGTCGTCGGCGACGTCGACCTCGGCCACGATCACGTCAGTGTCCAGATGGTCCGCTAACTTCTCGCGGGCACGCCTCGCAGATGACGCGTCGGCGGTCGTATTCCTCGACAACGACGTTCGCCAGCCCCGACGCCACGAACCGGCCCAGGGCCCCGGCGAGGTTCGCCGCCTGGGTCGCGAGCGGCGGGTACGCGGGGGTCTCGACGGGGGCGGCTTCGGGCTCGACGCCGGCCGACTTCTCGGCGATCCAGCGGAGGCCGGATTCCGAGGAGGCCGATTCGGACGAGGGGGTGTGGGGGTGGACCAAGTGCCATCGGCTGCCGAACTACGCCCCGGAGGACACGGCCGAACTGCGATCGCGGCTGCGTTGAGAGCCGTCGGCCCTATGGAGTCGGTCGGACCCCCTCGCCTCGTTTATCCGCCACGCCTAGATCCCGCTCCGGTTATAAACGTCGTCTTTTTAGCCAGGCTGAAGTCAGCAGGACGTCGCGGGCGGCGATGCCAGGAGATACCGACGCTGGATGAACGAGCTCTCCGTCGGTGCGACGTAAAACGAAAGCGTCTACGAGTCTCCCATTCGCACGCTGGGCCAGAGCTCTTTGATGTGCCAGCAGGCCGCTTCGACGTCCTTGCGAAGCTCCTTAAAATTGCTCGGCGCCTCGTGGACCCGACCGGCGAAGACGTCGACGAAGTTGCACCGCCTGCGGTCGACGGCCCCGTCAGGACCGCTCAGACGCTCCTCGACGAATTGGTGCAAGAGCGTGGCGCTGTAGGCCGCCCACTTGTCCGTGATCGGCTTGGTCTTCACGTAACGGAACTTCAGCGCGCCGAACTTCGGCCCGCGACCCTGGACGATGAGGTCCGGCATCACGGTCACGCAAACGCCGCCGATTTCAAAGCGATGAGCCGGATCGTTGCC
>NZ_CP011276.1 GCF_001610895.1 Planctomyces sp. SH-PL62
CCCCTTCTTCGTCCTGGCGACCCAGAACCCGATCGAGCAGGAGGGGACCTATCCCCTCCCCGAGGCCCAGCTCGACCGCTTCCTGTTCAAGGTCTTCATCGACTATCCCACGCCCGACGAGGAGCGGCGGATCTATCGGATGACGACCGGCGTGCAGCACGACGAGATCAAGCCGGTTGTCGACGCCGCGCGGATCCGGGAGCTCCAGCAGCTCGTCCGCCGGGTGCCGGTCTCGGACCATTGCATCGACTACGCGATGGACCTCGTCCGATCGACCCGGGGCGTGAAGTACGGCGGGCCGGCGTTCGTCGACGACTATCTGTCCTGGGGCGCCGGCCCCCGCGCCGGGCAGTCGCTGATCCTCGCCGCCAAGGCGAAGGCCGCGCTCGCGGGCGGCCCAGCGTGGCCGTCGAGGACGTCCGGACGGTCGCGCCGCAGGTGCTCCGTCACCGCATCGTGGTCAACTACAACGCCCAGGCCGACGGCCAGACCAGCGACACGATCGTCAAGCGGCTGCTCGACGAGATCCCCGTCCGGAAGGGAGCGCCCGATGCCGCCGCCTCGGCCATATTCCGATCCTGACGCCGTCGCCCGGATCTCCGACCTGACGCTGCGGTCGCGGAGGCTGGTGGAGGGGGCGATCAGCGGTCTCCACAAGAGCCCCTTCCACGGCTTCAACGTCGAGTTCGCCGAGTACCGCGAGTACTCCCCCGGCGAGGACCTCCGCCGGCTCGACTGGCGGGTCTTCGCGCGCTCCGACCGCCACTACGTCAAGCAGTACGAGGAGGAGAGCAACGTCCGGGTCACGTTCCTCGTCGACGCCAGCGCCTCGATGAACTACAAGGGGGGCCGCGCGGCCCTGAGCAAGTTCGACTACGCCTCGACCCTGGTGGTCGCCCTGTCGATGCTCCTGACCCGCCAGCAAGACCCCGTCGGCCTGGTCCTCTTCGACGAGAAGGCCGTGACCAACGTCCCCCCCGCGCCACCCAGGCGCAGGTGCAGCTCGTCGCGGGGATGCTCCAGGCCTGCGAGCCGTCGCGGAAGACCGAGCTGGGGGGCCTGCTCCTGGCCCTCGGCGACCAGTTCCGACGCCGGAACATGCTGGTGATCGTCTCGGACCTGCTCACCGACCTGGACACCCTCTACCAGGGGCTCGACCGGCTCCGGTTCGGCGGCCATGAAGTCCTCATCATGCAGATCCTCGACCACGACGAGATGGATCTGCCGTTCGACGGGCCGACGGTCTTCAAGGACCTGGAAGGGGACGAGGAGCTGTTCGCCGAGCCCGAGGCTTCCGGAAGTCCTACCGGGCCGCGATGGACGAATTCCTCCAGGGCGTGCGGAAGGCGTGCGGAACCCGGGGCTACGACCACGCCCGATTCCTGACCGACGAGCCGCTCGCCGACGCCCTCAGCCGCTTCCTCCACGCCCGGCTGGAAGCCGGCCGGGCCGACCGCCGAGGACGCTGACACGACCCGACGCCAGCCGACCCGACCCGACTCGATTATCCAGGCGCGAGACACGACACCGACGAGGGCGACCGCGACGCCATGACGTTCCTGAGCCCGCTCCTGATCTGGGGGACCCTGCTGGGCGCGATCCCCATCATCATCCACCTGCTGAACCGCAGACGGTTCCGCCGCGTGGAATGGGCGCCCATGAAATACCTGAAGCTGACGATCCAGCGCAACCGCCGCCGGATCCAGCTCGAGGAGCTCCTGCTCCTGCTGCTCCGCATCGCCGTCCCCGTGCTCCTCTTCTTCTTCCTGTCGCGGCCCGTGCTCAACCCGACCGGGATGGAGAACTGGATCGGTCGCGGCGGGCGGTCCAGCGAGATCGTGCTCGTCGACGACTCGCTGAGCATGGGCTATGCGTCGGGCGAAGGGACGGCCTTCCAGAAGGCTTTGCAAGTCGCGACGGCCCTCCTGGGCTCGACCCCCGCGCAGGACCGCTGCACCCTGGCGACGACCTCCGCCCCGACGGCCCCGGTCGTCCACGACGTCGAGGCGGGCCGTCGCGAGGACCTGGCCGCCGCCGTCGCGGGCCTGGTCCCCTCGGCCACCCACGCCGCCTGGCCGTCGGTGCTGGCGGGGGTCGACGACGTCCTCAAGTCCTGCACCTATCCCACCCGACGGCTCACGATCCTGACCGACCTGAGGCGCAGCGGCTGGGACGCCGCCGTGGGCGAGATCGCCGAACGCTGGGGCGAGGACGGCGTCGTCGTCCGCGTCGTCGACGTCGGCTCGGCCGAGACGGCCAACGTGGCGCTCCAGGCGCTCGTCCCCCTGGAGCGGACGATCCTGGCCGGGGCGCCCTCGGCGTGGGAGGCCGTCATCCGGAACGATTCGCCCCGGGCGCTCGTCGGCGCCAAGGCCGTGCTCCGCGTGGACGACAAGCCGAGCGAGATCACCCTCCCCGAGATCGCCCCGGGCGAGACCGTCCGCACCCCCCTCTCCGTCGCCTTCCCCGGCGCAGGCCCGCACGAGTTCTCGCTCCAGCTCCCCGACGACGAGCTCCCCGCCGACGGCCGCCGCTGGGCCGCCGTGCCGGTCAAGGACTCCCTCCTGATCCGGCTGGTGGACGGCGAGCCCTCGACCGAGCCGTTCGGCTCCGAGGTCGACTACCTCGCCGCGCCGCTGTCGATCGGCGTCGGTTCGGCGGAAGCCTGGCGGATCGAGGTCGTGCCCGACCAGGATTTCCTCTCCCCCCGGCTGGAGACGCCCGACGTCCTGGTCCTGGCGAACGTCGCGGCGCCGACCCCCGAACAGGCCGACCGCATCCGGAAGCTCGTCCGCGAAGGCATGGGGCTGATGATCTTCGCCGGCGCGCGGGTCGACCTGGGGCTGTACAACGACCTGTTCCACCGGCCCGGCGACCGGCTCCTGCCGTACCCGTTCAAGGCGACCTCCGACCAGGCCTTTCGCGGCCTGTTCATCGAGCCCGCCCGGCCGTCGCCCCTGGAGAAGCTGCTGGAGCTGAAGGCGTCGGCCTTCGAACGCGTCCCCGTGCGCTGGATCACGACCGTCGAGGAGACGGCGGCGGCTCCGGTCGAGGGAGCGGAGCCGAAGGACGCGGACGGGAAGGACGAGGCCCGCGTGCTGGCCCGCTGGAACGACCCGGACCGCTCGGCGGCCGTGGCCGAGCGGGTCGTCGGCGAGGGCCGCGTGCAGCTCTGGACGACCACCGCCGACCGCGCCGGGAACGACTGGCCGGTCGAGCCCAGCTTCGTGCTGGCGATTCGCGAGGCCGTGAAGGGCGCGGCCCGCGCCACGCCGACGTCGAACACAGTCGCCGCCGGCGACCCGATCCGCCGCGTCGTCCGCTCCAGCCACGAGGTCACGAACGCCCGGCTCGCCCCCCACGAGGGCGCCGAGCCCGTCTCGCTCTCGGCCGTGCCGATCCCGGAAGGCCCGGCCGACGACCGCGGCCCGTCCGTCCGCATCGACGTCCCCGACACGAGGCGCGCGGGGGTCTATCGGCTGTCGTGGGAGGAGGGGCCGCTCGGCGCCCGCGAGGACGTTTTCGCGGCCGACCCCGACCCTCGCGAGAGTCTCCTGGAGCGGATCGAGGCCGACGAACTGAAGACCCTGATGCGTCCGCTGAACGTGGAAGTCGCGGCCCGAGGCGACGCCGAGTCGTTCGCGGCGACCGGCCGCGAAATCTGGCGCGACCTGGCGTCGGCCCTTCTCGTCCTGCTGGTGGCGGAGGCGGCCCTCGCGGCGTGGGTCGGCCGGTCGCGGTGAGGCGTCCCCTGGAACGAGGATTGAACGCGGGATGAATCGATTCTGGCAATACCTCCTGGGGATCGAGGCGGCCTCGCCCGGCGTGACCCCGCCGGACGACGTCCGGCTCGAATTCGCGTCCCTGCCGCAGGGCGCCGCGGCGGTCGGCGCGGTCCTGGGGGCGCTCGCCCTGATTTTCCTGGTCTGGCGGCTCGCGCGATGGGGGCGGCCGGACCTCTCGGCGTCCAGGCGGGTCGCGCTGGCGGGGCTCCGGCTCCTGACCGTCGCCGCGCTGGGGGTCATGCTGATCGAGCCCGTCCTGGTCTTCATCCGTCGCGAACAGACGCCGTCCCGGTTGGCGGTGATCCTGGACGACTCGGAGAGCATGCGGTTCTCCGACCCCTATACCGACGCCTCCCAGGCCGCCGCGATCGCCGCGAAGCTCGGGATCGAATCGAAGGACGGCAAGTCCCCGATGGACCGCCTGCGCGAGTCGCCCCGCCTCGGCCTGGTCCAGAAGGTCCTGGGGGCGAACGTCGAGGCGCTCGCGAAGGGCCGCGACCTGTTCGTCTACGACCTGGAATCGGCGGCCCGCCCCGGCGGGGGGGACGCGGCGCGGACGCGGAAGCTCGAAGACGTGGAGCCGAAGCTCGCCGTCTCCCCGCTGGGCGACGCCCTGCGCGGGGTGCTCTCGGCCCATCGCGGCCAGCCGGTCGCCGGCCTGATCCTGGCCACCGACGGTCGATCCAACGCCGGCGAGGACCCGTCCCGCGTGGTCGAAGCCGCCGCCAGGCAGAAAATCCCCATCTTCGCGATCGCCGCCGGGGCCGACGAGGGCCCCCGGAACATCCGACTGGCGGAGCTTCAGGTCGATCCGGTCGTCTTCGCCCGCGACCCGACGACCGTCTCCGTCGTGGTCGAGGCCCGAGGCCTCCGCGACGCCGACGCCTCGGTCGTCCTCGAACGCCGGGTCAACGAGGGGGCGTGGGAGCCGGTCGGCTCCCAGCGCGTCGTGCTGGGCGAGGACGGCGTCCTCAAGCGGGCGACGTTCCGGATCGTCCCGGCCGTCGTCGGCCAGTACGAATACCGAGCCCGGGTCGAGGACGCAGGCCCCGAGCTGACCGAGGACGACAACGTCGCCGTCGCCGCCTCGCGCGTCGTCCGGCGCCAGATCCGGGCCTTGCTGATCGCGGGCGGGCCGTCGCCCGAGGTCCAGTTCCTCCGCAACGCCCTGATGCGCGACCAGCAGGTCGAGTTCGCCGGCTGGCTCCAGCACGCCGACCCCGGCTTCCGCCAGCCCGGAGATCGTCCCATCGCTCGCTTGCCGAACAACGACGAGGAGCTGGCCCGATACGACGCCCTGCTGCTGGTCGACCCCGACCTCCGGGCGATGGGCGCGCACTGGCCCGAGATGATCCAGAAGTTCGTGGGCAAGGACGGAGGCGGCCTGATCTACGTCGCCGGCGAGCTGTTCTCGCAGCAGCTCTTCGAGGGGGGCGACTCGAAGTCGCCGGGCGGCGACTGGACCAAGATCCTCCCCGTCGTCCGCGATCCGGGCCTCTTCCGCAGCGACGCCGAGGCCCGCCTCAGCTCGCAGAATACGTACACCCTGGACCTGACCCCCGAAGGCCGCGGCGACCCGGTCTTCGAGTTCCATCCCGACCCGATCCGCAACCGGGCCGTGCTGACGAGCCTGCCCGGCATGTACTGGAGCTTCCCCGTCACCCGCGCCCGCCCCGGCGCCGTGGTCCTGGCCCGCCACGGCGACCCCCGGATGGCCAATCAGAACGGCCGCCACGTGCTGCTGGCGTCGCAGCTTTACGGGCCGGGCCGCACCGTCTTCATCGGCTTCGACAGCACGTACCGCTGGCGGTATCTGGGCGAAGATTACTTCGACGGTTTCTGGGCCCGCCTGGTCGACCGCGTGGGCCGTAACAAGGCCCTCGGCGGGCGGTTCCCGTTCCTGGTCAACCTGGACAAGAGCGTCTACCGCGTGGGCGATCGGGTCCATGCGTCGGTCCGCTACTCCGACCCCGCGGCGCTCGCCGAGGCGGCCGAACTCGTCGCCGAGCTGGAAGCGGCCGGCCAGCCCCCCGAGTCGATCCGGTTCGAGAAGTCCCCGGAGGATCCGGGCCTCGCGACGGCCGAGTTCCCCGCCCAGCAGGCCGGCGCGTATTCGCTCCGCGTCGCCCCGGCGTCCGCGACCGACCTCGGCGGCGGCGGCGAGGCGCGGGTCTCCACGACCCCCTTCCGGGTCGAGCCCCCCCGGCGCGAGATCGACGAGCCGGCGCTCAACCGCCCGCTCCTGGCCGACCTGGCCCGGCTGACCGGCGGCCGGGTCTTCGAACTGTCCGACGTCGATCAGCTCGACGCCGCCATCCCCACCCGCGAGGTGACCCGGACCATCGAGACCCGCGACGAGCTGTGGGACGCCCCCCTGCTCTTCGGGACCATCATGGCCGGCCTCACCGTCGAGTGGCTCCTCCGCAAGCGCTATCGACTGGCCTAGGCCCGAACCGGAGCCCTCGTCCCCCGCGCGGGAAGGCGACCCGAAGACGAAACAGGATCATCACCGTGTCGACCCTGCACGAACCGACGACTTCTGAACGGCTCGACGAGGCCCGCAGTCGCCTGAAGGCCGACCTGGCGAGGCTGCGGCGGCGGCTCCGGCTCCAGCTCGCCCTGGAGGTGCTCGCCGAGGCCCTCGCGGTCGCCATCGCGACGGGCGCGGCCCTCATCGCGCTCGACTGGGCGCTCCGGCCGGGCCTCCCCGCCCGCATGGTCCTGCTGGCCATGGCCGTCGCGGCGGTCCTCACATTCGTGGTCGTCCGGTCGACCCGACGCTGGCGGACGGCGGGGCTCGACGAGCTTTCGCTGGCCCTGACGCTCGACCGCCACCGGCCGGGGCTCGGCCAGCAGGTCGCCGACGTCCTCCAACTCCCCGGCCTGCTCGACGACCCCCACGCCGCCGCCTCGCCGGCGATGGTCCGCCTGGCCGTCCGCCGCGCCTCCGAGGCCCTCGACGCTTCCGACTGGACGCAGCTCTGGAACCGGGGGCGGACCGCGTCCCACGCCGCCCTGGGCGTCGTCGCGCTGATCGTCCCCGCCGCCTTCGCGGCGATCGCCCCCGACGCCGCCCGGCTGAGCGTCGCCCGCTGGCTTCGGGGCTCGGACGAACGCTGGCCCCAATCGACGTACCTGACCGTCATGGGCCTGGACGCGCGCGGTCGGCTGATCGCCCCTCGCGACGAGCGGGCGCTCGTCGAGGTCCGCGGCGACCTCCCCTTGATCGAGCCCCGGGGAGATCGCTGGTCGGTCGGCGGCCGGGGCGAGCCCTTGCTCCTGCGCAGGAAACCCGAGGCCCCCCGAAACCCCGACTCCGTGACCGTCCGCGAGTACGTCCCGAAGGCCTCGGCGCGGTCGGCGACCATGACCGAGACGGCCCCCGGACGGTATCAGTACGAGTTCCCCCCGTCCTCGGACTCGTCGACCTTCGAGCTGATCGGCGGCGACGACTGGCTGGGCCCGATCGCCGTGGAGCGAGTCGACCGCCCCGCGCTGGCACGGACCCGGATCCGGGTCAAGGAGCCCGGATCCGCCGACCCGGAGTTCCGCGAGGTCGATGATTCCCCCTCGCGTCTCCTGTTCCTCCCCGACTCCGAGGTCGAGCTGACCCTTGAAGGGACCCAGGACCTCTCCGACGCGCGCCTGACCGTCAATCCCGGCTCGGCTCCCCCCTTGAAACGCATCGACCCCCGGTCCTTCACGACCACCTGGACGCTCCGCGAAGCGGTCACGCTGGAAGTCGTACTGACGTCCTCGGAGACCGGCCTGGCTTCGAAGCCCTCGTTCCTCTCGATCGGCCTCCTGCGGGATCGCGAGCCCCGCGTCACCCTGCGGGCGATGGGCGTCGGCGGCCGGGTCACGCCGGTCGCCACGATCCCCCTGACGCTGGCCGCCACCGACGATTTCGGCCTCGCCGCCCTGCGGATCCAGGCCGACCGCAACGTGATCGTCGGCGATTCCGACAAGCCCGAGGCTCAGAACAAGCGGACGGCGATCACACTCCCCTTCGAGTCCGACCCCGCGCGGCCCGCGCTCGATCACCAGGCGCGGCACGACGTCGTCCTGCAATCCGACCCCCCCGCCGTGGGGACCGTCCTGCGGTTCACCGGCGAGGCCGACGACCGTTGCGCCCGGGGCGTGCAGACCGGCCGGTCGGGCGTCCTCGCCTTCTCGGTCGTCTCGCCGGACGAGCTGTTCTACGAGATCCTCATCCGCCAGCGCGCCGAGCGGGCCAAGTTCCTCGCGCTCCTGGAGGCGACCGAGAAGCAGACGCCGATCCTGGAAGGCGAGCCGAAGCCCGAGGAGGTCGTCGCCATCGCCCGCGCGGGACAGTCGGCCGGGCGTCAATTCGGCCAGATCGCCGGCCGCGTGGCCGATGCGTTGCAAGAGATGAAGCTGAACCAGATCGGCTCGCCCAAGTCGCAAAGGCTGCTGCAAGACGGGGTCGTCGACCCACTCCGCGCCCTGGCCTCGGGACCGATGGCCCAGCTTCAGGCGTCGCTCCAGACGCTCGCGTCGGCGGCAGACCCCAAGGGCCCGACCGGGGACGAAGCTCGACGCCGACACGCCGAGGTTGTTACAACGATGAAGAACATCCTCGAACAAATGTCGCAGTGGGAGAGCTTCATCGACGTCGTCAACCAGGTGGCCGAGGTCATCAAGATGGAACAGAAAGTCCTTCAAGAGACCGAGAAGGCCCGCGAGGCCCGCGCCCAGGAGGTCTTCGATGATGACAAGCCGTGAGCTCCGCCCCCGATCGCCATGGATCCTCGTCCTGACCGCCCTGGCGATCGCCTGGGGGTTCTCCGTCCCCGCCCGCGCCCAGGACGCCGCCGACGTCTTCGACGACGCACCGGCCGAGAAACCCGCCGAGAAGCCCGAGGCGAAGAAAGACGACGCCGAGAAGAAGGACGCTCCCAAGCCCGACGCGCCGAAGGAGGACCCTGCGCCAAAGAAGGACCTCGGCGCCGACCCGAACGTCTCCGACCGCGACGCGATCGAGTTCACGCAGGAGAACGTCGCCGCCCAGATGAACGAGCTGGAGGAGCGGATGTTCCGCCTGTCCGAGGCGCTCCGCAGCCTGGAGCCCGAGAACGCCTCGCGCCTCAAGCTGGCGCTGAAGTTCTCGCGCGAGGAGCTGATCCTCCAGCAGATGAAGGACGCCCGCAAGCTCCTGAAGGACGCGCAGCTCTCGAAAGCGGAGACCGAGGTCCGCGAGATGCTCGCCAAGCTCGAACACCTCCGACGCCTGCTCCTGGCCGAGGACCTCGACTTCCAGATGAAGCTGGCTCGCCTCCGCCAGCTGCGCGAGACCCAGCAGCGCCTCGACCGGATCATCACCGAGGAGCGTCGAGAGCTGGCGTGGTCGCGGTCGGCCAAGGAGGCCACGGAGGCCAGGCCCCCCAAGGCCGAGTTCGAGAAGTTCGAGAAGGACCAGGCCCGCAACCGCGAGTCGGCCGACTCGCTGGCGTCGGCCTCGTCCCGCCTGGGGAACCAGGGCGTCGCGCTCCAGAAGGACCTCATCCGCGCCTCCGGCGCGATGGGGGAGGCCGAGGGTCAGTTGAGCAAGGAGGCCGCCGACCCCGCCGCGGCCAAGCAGGACGAGGCGCTCAAGCATCTGGTGAAATCCGCCACCGACCTCGGCAAGGCGACCGAGGCGCTGCTCGTCGAGCTGCGCTCCGAGCTGCTCTCCCGGCTCCTCGCCGAACTGGTCGAGATGCACGAGATCCAGGTCTCCATCCGCGAGACCACCGAGGCCCAGGCCCCGCGCGTCGCCCAGAACTCGCGCACGGCTCTGCTGCTCGTCACCGGCCTGGCCCCCAAGGAGGACGAGCTGGCCGGGCGGGTCGACCAGCTCCGGGCCCTGACCGAGGAGACCGAATTCGGCATCGCCCTGCCGACCGCCCTCCGCGTCATCGGCCGCCAGATGGGCACCGTCCGAATCCTGCTCCAGAAGGGGGACCCGACCGAGCCGACCGTCCGCCTGGAACGCCGCGTCGAGGAGGACCTCCTGGCGCTCGCCGAGGCCCTGCGCCGGCTCCCCCCGTCCACGCCGCCGAAGCCGGGCACCCCGCTGCCCAAGGACCTCCGGGCCCGCGAGCAGGAGCTGAACCGGCTGATCGCCGAGCTGAAGATGATCCGCCTGCTCCAGTCCCGCCTTAACGACGACACCGTGAAGGTGGACCAGGGCCGCCCCGCCGACGCCCTCCCCCCCGCCCTCCGTCGCGAGATCGAGGAGTTGGAGTCGGGCCAGGGCGAGATCCAGAAGACCCTGGGCCGTCTCGCCGACCACTATGAAGGCCCCGCGCCCCAACCCGAGGAATCCGAGCAACCCGAACCAGTCCGCCCCGAATGACCGCGACCCATCCCGACCCGACACGACATGAAAGGATGACGCCATGAAGACCAGCTTACGCATCCTCGGCGCCGCCCTGACGACCCTCGCCGCGGCCGCCTCGGCGACTCTCGACGCCGCGCCGATCCCGGAGCCGAAGGCCCCCCCCAAGATGTCGGCGATCGTCGACCGGATGGACGGCGTCCTCGACTCGCTGGCCGAGACGGTCACCGGCGACCCGACCCAGAAGGGCCAGAAGGCCGTCCTCCGCAACCTCGACGAGCTGATCGCCGCGCTGGAGAAGGAGTGCCAGGGCTGCCGCAACGGGATCGCCTCCAACCGCCCGAAGAAGCCCGCGGCCGATTCGAACATCCACGGCGGGACCGGCGGCATCGGCGACCTGGTCGACGCCGGGCCCAGCGAGAAGGAATGGGCCAAGCTCACCCCGCGCGAGCGCGACCGCATCCTCCAGTCGATGTCCGAAGGCTTCCCCCCCGAGTACCGGACGGTCCTCGAACGCTACTACCGCCGACTGGCCGAGGAGAAGTCGGCCGCGTCCGGCGCGGCCGAGGCCGAAGTCGACGCCCCCGTCGAGGCGCCGACGACCCCCTGAACCCGTCCCCGACGGCCGCACCAGGATGCACACCACGAGGCCACGCCCGATGTATGCGATCCCCCTCCTCGCGCTCGCGCTGGCGACGACGGCCGCCGGCCCCGGCACCGGCGAGTACGCGCGCACGCTCGACGCCGGAAAGCTGGACCAGGCCGCGCTCGACGCCGAGGGGTACGGCGAGAAGAAGGCCCTGAAGCGCGAGGACGACGGCCTCCGCGTCGTCCTCGACTCGGGCGCGGCCGAGACCGGCTGGAAGACGCCCCAGGCCCTCCGGTTCGGCGGCGATTTCACGATCGCGGCGGACTTCGTCGTCAAGTCGCTGCCCAAGCCGGCGACCGAGGACGGAGTCGCCGTCGGCCTGGCGATCGCCTTCAACTCCATCGACCAGCCCGACGCCACGTTCATCCGCGTGGTCGAGCCCGGCGGGCCGTCGGTCTACCGCACCCTGGAGAAGGCGGCCGTCGGGGACGACCCGCAGCAAGCGATGATGCGCAATCGCATGATCATCCAGAACGGCATGGGGATGATGGTCGTGATGGGAGGCGGGATGCCCGCGCCCGGGGCCAAGCCGACGCCCCCCCCCCGCCGGACGTTCCCGGCCGAGGGCGAATCGTTCCGCCTGGAGCTGTCCCGCGAGGGCCAGACCCTCCGATATCGGGTCGTCGACGCCAAGTCGAGCGAGCCGCGCTACCTCGGCCAGATCACACTCCAGCCGCAGGACGTGGCGGCCGTCAAGCTGTTCGCGACCAACCGCAACGGCGCCGGTCCTGCCGACGTGCTGTTCAAGAACCTCTCGATCCGCGCCGACCGGATCACCGGCCTGGGGACCGCCGTCCGCACCGTCTTCGACGAGGTCGTTTACGGGGATCCCACCGCCATCGAGGACGGCAAGCTCATCATCGGGTCGGCGGCTTCGGGCGCCCCCGGGGCCGCGAACGTCACGCCGACGCCGACCACGGTCCCGCCGGCCATGGTCGCGGCGCAGGCGCGTCCGGTCCGGGGCGGCCAGGTCGGCGCGGTGGTCGTCGCGCCCGCCGGGGTCGTCGTCCCCGCCGTGGCCCTCGCCCCCGCCCGGGTCGCGCAGGCGGCCCCGGCCCAGGCGGGACCGGCCGCCGCCGCATCGACCCCCGCCCCCGCCCCGGCCGCCGGCGGCGCGCTGCCGGACGACGTCTTCGCCCCCGCCGGCGGGGCGGATCCCCCCCCGCCGAAAGCGAGGATCCCGATGAACGAGGTCGAGGGCGTCCGCTTCGAGCGCCAGCCGACGCTCGCCGCCCGGTTCCTCGGCCAGCCGAACATCGACCTCACCCAGGGCGCCCCCACCCCCGAGCAGGCCGCCGAGGCCGCGAAGAAGCCGGACGCTGCAAAGAAACCCGAGCCGGCCGACGAGGCGACGATCCCCCCGCCCGGCACCACGATCGTCAAGCCCCCCCCCAAGGTGGAGGCGAAGAAGAACGGGATTCGGGACATCCAGATCGGCCTTTCCGGCCTGCGCCCCGCCAAGCTCCAGCAGGTGATGGTGAATTGCCAGACCGACCAGGGGGCGACGACCTGGCAGCTCGACGCGGCCGGGGGCGCGGGCTGGCCGATCGTCCTTCGCCGGAGTGCGACCGATCCCACGGCCGACCTCTTCCTCGAACCGCCCCCGGGCGACTGCCACCAGAAGTCGTTCACGATCAACGTCAACTATGAGGACGGCCAGGCCGCGTCCGTGAACTTCCAGGCCGACGGCCACTCCGACGCCAAGCTGGCCTTCGATGAGAAGGCCGAGGCCGCCGAGACGCCCGACGCCTGGGTCCACCTGGACGGCGACGAGAAGCTTTTCGGCGCCTTCGAGGGGGTCGCCGACGATGTGCTCCGGCTGAAGACCCCCTGGAAGGACGAGCTGAAGATACCGCTCTCGCGCATCGCGGGTGTTCATGTAAGCCTGTCCGAGCGCAAGGAGACGCCCGAATCGTTCGCCCGCCGGCTCAAGGCGAGGGGGACGGAAGACCTGCTCCTGGCCCGCTCGAAGAACGGCGAGGTGGTGCCGATCGCGGGCATCCTGGAGGCCGTCGAGGACGGCCGGCTCCGCTTCCTCTACCAGGGCAAGTCGCGTTCGCTGCCGCTCAAGCAGGTCGAGGGGGTCGTCCTCGCCGCGAGGCCCGCGAAGCCCGTCGACGGCCTTCGATCCACGTTCCTCCTCGTCGGCGGCGCCGCCGTCTCCGGGAGCTGGAAGGCGATCGACCCGGCCGCGTGGAAGGTGGAGTCCCCCTGGGGCCAGGAACTCAAGCTGCCGCCCGCCGACGTCCAGGAGGTCCGCTTCCGGGGGGGCAAGATGACCTACCTGTCCGACCTGGAGCCCAGCCGGGTCGAGGAGACGCCGTACTTCGGCCGCCGCTCCCCCTGGCGCCGCGACGCATCCCTCTCGGGCGGCAAGATCAAGATGGCCGGTCGGACCCATGGACGGGGCGTGGCCGTTCACTCGCGATGCGTCCTGACCTACGACCTCGAAGGCCGCTACGAGACCTTCGAGGCCCTGGTCGGGTTCGACGACGAGGCCCGGGGCAAGGGCCGCGTCGCCTGCCGGGTCCTCGCCGACGACCGCGAACTCTACGCCGAGCCCGACCTTCGCGCCGACGCCCCGGCGGTCCCCTTGAAACTCCGCGTCGCGGGCGCCTCGCAACTGAAGCTCGTCGTCGACTTCGGCGCGGGCCAGGACGCCGGCGACCGCGTGATCTGGGCCGACGCCCGCCTCTTCCGCGCCGACGTCCCCACCACGGCCGCGAACGATCCGAGGGACGACCGATGAATCCGAAATCCGAAGGCGATCCGACCCCAACGCCCTGCCCCCTCTCCGGCGCGGGCCGAGCCGCTCGCGTGGGCGTCGCCCTCTGCTCCATCGCCCTGTTCATCGCGCCCGCCTGGGCCGAGGAGCCCGCCGCGAAGCCTCGCGACGAGGCGCCGACGCAGTCGCCGATCGAGGCGTTCGACGTCTCGATCTGGGTCGGCAACCCCTCGCAGGCCACGCTCAACGCCGCCAAGTACTACCGCAACGCCATGCCCGGCGTCGTGGGGACGAGCCGGCCCAAGCTTGATGACGCGAAGCCCGCGGACAAGGGCGCCGAGCGGTTCCCCATCGCGCCGATCTCGTTCGTCCAGTTCTTCGGCGAGCCCTGCCGCGACGTGGACGTCGACCTCAAGATCAACAAGGGGAGTTTCCTGGCCCACTGGCCCGCCGGCAAGGAGCTCGCCGGCCGGATCCGCTGGTTTGGGTCCGAGCTGACCGCCGAGCCCCCCGCCGGCATCCCCCCAGCTACCTGCCCGACGACGGCGGCGTCCTGAGCCTTCTGCGCGCCAACCCCGCCGCGCTCTACCTCAAGAACGAGTCGCGGTTCGAACGGTTCGTCGCGTACGACGCCGAGCCGACGCTGCCGGTCCCCGTCCGCCTCCGGGGCGGGCCGGACGAATACACGCTGCAAAACATGAGCAACCGCCGACTCCTCGACGTCGCCGTGATCGCCCCCTCCGCGGACGGCTTCCGCGTCGGCTGGCTCGACGAGCTCCCGTCCGCGACCGCCGCGAAGGCCGACGTGGAGAAGGCGGAAGCCGAGAAGAAGGAGGCGGAGAAGAAGGCCGAGGCCGGGAAGCGGCCCGACCCGGCGAAGCAGGCCGAGGAGCTGTTCCAGGAAGCGGCCAAGGGCGAGGAGGAGAAGCCGAAGGACGACGCGCCTCCCCCCCTGCCCGCCGAGGGAGACGCCGAGATCCGCGCCCGAGTCGACCAATTTCTCAACCGGCCGATCACCGTGGCCGTCGAATCCGCCCCCCGGCGCGACCTGCTGAGGATGGTCGCCGAGCAGAGCCGGCTCCGCCTGGAGTTCGATGACAAGACGCTGGCGAAGGACAAGGTGGAGATCGACAAGCCGACCAGCCTGAAGGCGGCGGGAATCCCCGCGCGGGACGCCCTGGCCGACCTGCTCGGCGGGGTGGGCCTGAGCTACCGCGTCACCGAGGCGGGCCGACTGTTCATCACCACCGCCGCCAGGCTCGCCGAGGCGAGCGAGAAGACCGGCGGCCCCGTGGAAGGCCCCCCCGTCAAGCTCGGCATGTCGCAGCCTCTCAAGGCGGCCGACCCTTCGTACCGCGAGTTCACCCGCGACGCCCTGGCCCGGCGCCTCGAAGGCCGAGGGCTCCGCAAGGACCTCGTCACGCTCCTCCTCGACCGCTACGGCGAAGACCTGTTCGAGCCCGGCGAGCTGATCGTCCTGGCCCAGCTCTCGCGCGAGGCGATCGACGAGGCCGTGCCGCTCGACGTCTTCCCGCCGCCGAGGAAGCTCACGCGGGCGGCGCTGGTGGTCGTCCACGGCATCGACCCTCGGCTCCAGGACCGCGCCAAGGAACTCGTCCGGCAACTCGGCGACCCCTCGTGGAAGTCCCGGGAGACGGCCGAGTCTCGACTCCTCGCTCTCGGCCCGGCCGCCGTCCCGGCGCTGGAGGAAGGTCTTCGCGACAAGGACGTCGAGGTCGTCTACCGCGTCGAGCGTCTCCTGATGAAGCTCAACCGCAACGTCCCCTGAGCCCTCCCTATACCCCGGGTATCACGCGCCAAGACTTGGGATTCGCGCCGAACGGCGCCTCCCTATACCCGGGGTATAACGCCGCGCGAAGACGTCATCGTGAGGGCCGCGATGCTGGTTCCATTCGTCGTCTACCTCGTGATCGTCCTGATGGTCGTCGTTCCGATCGGCTGGTTCGCCTCCGAGTTTCAGGAGCGTCGCTGGTTGCGACTTGCTCTCGGGACGTTCGCGATCCTCCTGAGCTTCGGCGTCGCTCTTCTCATCGGCGCGACGTTCGAGCGGCTCAATTCCAACGCCTGGTTCGGGGAGGCCACCGGGAACTTGCTCCAGGCGACGGTCGTCGAACTGGAAGCGGGCCGACCGGAGAATGCCCTTCGGTCGCTGAAGCAGCTTCAACAGGAGTATCGACCCACCTACGAGAACCGGGCGCGGTACGACGTCCTCGTCGAGGAAGCCGTGGCCCGGATGCGGACGGCCCCCTGACGACGAGGGCCTATACCCCGCGTATAGGGACGGCATCGCTCGCACGGTCCTCGGAATTCCAGGCCCGAACCCTTGCAGGAGGAGAGCTCATGCGTCATCGCCGCCTGGCCCACTGGGTCGTCCTCGTCGCGACTGTGGTCGGCGCGTGCCAGGCCGGCGAACCCCCGCGACGCTTCGCCTCGTGGAAGGAGAAGGAGGCGAAGGTCGTCGTCTTCTCGCCCGACGGTCGGTCGCTGGTCTCTTCCGGCGACGAGGGCCATCGGCTCCGCGATGCGGCGACCGGCGAGGTTCGGGCCGTCCTGAACACGCCTCCCATGAAGCTCGTCACCAAGGTGGAGTTCTCGCCGGACGGGCGGCTCCTCTTCGCCCAGGCGGCCTCGGATCGCGAACGGCCCCTGATCGTCCACGATCTCAAGGTCTGGGACGTGGCGACGGGCGAACTCCGGGACGTGTTCCCCTACGTCGCCGAGCATCTGGACGAGGGTAGCTTCGCGCTTTCCGGCGACGGCCGCTGGCTTGCCTTCGTCGACAACTCCGAGCGGCTCCCCGCGCAGGTGAAAACGGGGCGAATCGTCATCGACGGTCGGCACAACCTCGATATCTCCTCGAACGGGCACCGCGCCCTGCCGCGCGTGAAGATCTGGGACGTCTCGCGCCGGAAGGAAGTCGCCGTGGTGGACGGCGGCCTCCCGCTCGCCTTCTCCCCGGACGGCGAAGTGCTTGCCACGGGCGACCGAGATTGGCGGACCCCCGTGGCCAAGCTCTGGTTCACGAAAGTCGGTCGGCTTCCGGCGGAACTCCAGGATCGATCGCCGGGCCTCTGGCCCCTCGTCTTCTCGCCCGACGGCCGATTCCTGGCTTCGGGGGAGCACGTCGAGAAATCCCTCTGGGACGTCCGCGACGGCCGCCGCTGGCCCATCGAGACCAGTTCGTCGTCGCAACGGCCGGCTTTCAGCCCGGACGGCAAGCTGTACTTTCCGAACGGGATTCCCAGCATGGATCCGCATCTCGGCGGGCCGAAGGAGTCCTTCTGTTTCGACCTCTCCGCGATGCCGCCCAGTCGGATCAACCTGGGGGTCGGCGAGATGGTCGTCTCCCACGACGGGCACCGGTACGCGGCTATTCAAGGGGAGAGTGGCGGGCCAGATCCACGCACCGTAATCCTGCGCGATCTCCCCTCGGGGCGCGAGACCGGCCGCCTCGACGTGACGGGTTTGATGGGGGCCAGGTTCTCGCCCGACGGCCGATGGCTGGCGCTCCTCACGGCGCGTCAGGTGGCGGCCCATTCGATATGGCAGGTCCGGCTCGTCGACCCGGCCACGGCTCGCGTGCATGTCGAGATTCCCAGCACCGGTCCGAACTGGGGAAACTACGGCTGGACGTTCTCCCCAGACGGAATGACGCTGGCCGTCTTCTATCGGACGGGGAGCAATTCCTACCGACCGGGCGATCCGGAGCCCTCCGACCGGCCCATGAACGCGGAAGTCTGGGCGATCCCACCTCGCTGACGGCGAACCGCCAATGGCTTATACCCCGCGTATAGGGGCCGCTTGTCGAGAGGCCTCGCAGGTTCGGGCTGCGCGTCGGACGCTTCCGCCAGTGCTCGGGGTCGCCCTCGATCTCCCCCATGAGGCGTCGGGCAACGGGGCTGGGAGGGCGGGGGCCTTGCTTCCAGGAGCGTACCGTGTTGGGGATGCCGCCAGCGTAAACCGCGGGCCATTCGCGTGGCGAGGCTATACGCGGGGTATACGGACGAACCTCGAAGCGGAATTCTGAAATCCGGATCGCTCGCGCGGCGATCCTATTCCACGGAAGGCGCGAACGAACCCAATCGAAGCCAATCCCGGAAGTCCGAGAGGAGGGCGGCCGGTCGGAGCGAGACGGTCGGCGGATCGCGGGAACACCGCCCCAAGGACCACGAAATGCGCCGAACGAACCCAATTTCGGCGGACGACACGGTCGCCCATGACGAGGGCGGGGGCGGCTGGGACGACGTGCGGAGCAGGGGGTATACGCGGGGTATAGGCGCGGAGGCAGGCACGCGTCGGGGGCGGAACGTCGAGGTTTGGAGGGCGGACCGGAAAGGCTTATACCCGGGGTATAGCCCGTCCGATACAGGCTCCTGTGATCTCGGATTCCGGGGAGGAGGACGCATGCCGGTCATCACGGCCTTGAATCAGAAGGGGGGGGTCGGAAAGACCTCCACCTGCTACCACCTCGCGGGGGCGCTGGCCCTCATCGGGAGGCGCGTGTTGCTGGTCGACAACGACCCGCAGGCGAGCCTCACGCAGGGGTTCCTGGGGCCCCAGGCGACGCGGGCGCTCGACCCGGCCGAGACCATCGCCGCCGTCTATCACCAGGAGGCGGTCGCGGAGCAGGTGATCCGGGGGACCCACGTCCCGGGGGTGGATTTGCTGTGCGGCGGCCGGGCCGCGGGGAGCTTCAACGTCCCCGACCCGCATCTCGTCGACTGGCCGCTCCAGACGGCGCTCCGGGACTTCCTGGCCGACGTCGTCGATCGTTACGACCTCGTGATGATCGATTGCCCGCCGAACCTGCACCTGGCCTCGTGGACCTCGCTGGTGGCCAGCGACGCGTTGCTCGTCCCGCTCCAGCCCGAGGACTTCGGGGCCCAGGGGATCGCCGACGTCCAGGAGTCGATCGACCGGGTCGTCGCCGGACCCAACCCGGGCCTCAAGCTCCTGGGGTTCCTGGTCACGATGTCGAACCCCCGCCTCTCCGTCCACAAGGGGTTCGAGCAGCTCTTGCGGACCCATTACGGCGACGACGTGTTCACCACGACCGTCCCGATCTCGACCGACTACAAGGAAGCCATCGTCCAGCGCACGCCGGTCGCGCAGTACAAGCCCAGGGGGGCGGCGACCAAGGTCATGAAGGCGCTGGGCGAGGAGATCTTCGCGCGATTGGCCGCCGCGGCCGACGCGACGCACGCCGCGGGGGAGGCCGCCTGACATGGGTAAGCTCGACGAACTGCTGAAGGCCGGCGGGGCGAACATCGCCGAGAGCATGGGCGCGGGACGGCCCCGCATGGGCTCGCCGGATCCCGGCGCATCGCCCCGCACGTCGGCCGTCCCCAGCCGCTGGCAGGGGGTGGCCAAGAGCAAGAACGCCGTCGAGGTGCCGGTGGACAAGATCGTCCCCGACCCCGACCAGCCCCGCGAGGAATTCGAGCCCGACGCGCTCCAGCGGCTGGCGGAATCGCTCCGCACCCGGGGGCAGCTCCAGCCGATCCGGGTCCGCTGGGACGAGGCCGCGGATCGCTACGTCGTCATCTGCGGAGAACGTCGCTGGCGCGCGGCCGGGATCGCGGGCCTGGCGACCCTCACGTGCGTGGTGTCCGAGGGGCCGATCGACGAGGGCGAGCTGAGGGCCCTGCAATTGATCGAAAACTGCCTGCGCGAAGACCTGAAGCCCATCGAGCAGGCCAAGGCCTTCAAGGCCCTGATGGAGCGGAACGGCTGGTCGGGCAACCAGGCCGCCAAGGCCCTGGGCGTCGCCCAGCCGACCGTCGTCCGGGCGCTGGCGCTCCTGGAGCTTCCCGCCCCCGTGCAGGAGCGAGTGGAGCAGGGGACCCTGCCGCCGGGGACGGCCTATGAGATCGGCAAGATCCACGACGCCGACATCCAGCGCGAGCTGGCCGAGCGGGTCGTCTCCGAAGGCCTGAGCCGGGCCGAGACCGTCGAGGCTGTCCGCGTCGCGGCCGTGCGGGCGCCGTCGACCGTCGGCAAGGGGAGGGGGGCGGGCCGGGCCGGCAAGGTCCCCACCACCCGGACCCTGAGGGCCGCCGGATGCAAGATCACGGTCGAGAACCGCAAGGGGGTCGACGACGCCCTCCTCGCCGCCGCGCTCCGCGACGCCCTCGTCCAGATCTCGCCCCGGGATGAGCAGGCCGCCTGACGGTCGCCTCCGGTGAAGCCGCGATGGGAGTGGAGAGGATGGATGGGGCTGGCATAGGTCATGATGAGCTTTCTTTCGGAATCCCGGTTCTGGCTCGCTTCGTTCCTCTCGATCGCGGTCGCGACGGCCGTCGGCTCCCCGACCGCCTCCTCGCAGGAAGCCGCCCCGCCGGCCGACGTGCTCCAGCAGTTCGAGCTTCGCCTCAAGGCGCTTGAGGACGAAAACCGCGAGTTGCGGGACCAGGTGAAATCGCTCGTCGAATCGAAGTCCGCTGATGCCGAGTCGGGGGCTGACGACGCGCCGACGTCGTCCTCGGACGCCGCGGCTCCGACCTCGACCTCGGAGGACCCGACCCAGGGGGAGCCCTCCTTCGACGTCGGCGAGACGGAATCGACGGCCAACACGGCCGCCCCCAAGAACAAGCGGCCGCTCAAGGCCTGGCTCGACAAGGGCTTCGAGCTGACCAGCGAAGACGAGGAGTTCCAGCTCCAGTTCCACAACGAGACGCAGGTCGATTATCGCCTGTTCGACAGGACGGGGCAGGGGACCGTCCACAACGGTTTTTTCATCCCCCGGCAGATCTGGGCGTTCAACGGACGCCTCACCAAGAAGCTCGAATATATGGCCTCGTTCTCGCGCGGCTACGCGGGGGGGATCGAGCTTCGCGACGCCTTCGTCAACCTGAAGGTCCTCGACGAGGACCGGCTCATGTTCAAGATCGGCCGCTACCGGGTTCCCTACACCTACGAGTTCTACGCCCTCTCGAACACCGACCTGATCTCCCCCGAGCGTTCCGTCTTCGCGCTCAATTTCAGCAACGTCCGCGAGATCGGTGCGATGGCCTGGGGCGAGCTGTTCGACGACCGCGTCGACTACGCCGCCGGGCTCTACAACGGCCAGAGGAACTCGTTCGAGGACCGCAACGACGAGCCGACCTTCGTGGGCTTCTTCAACGTCCGCCCGTTCCGCCACTCGACCCGGTTCCCCTTCCTGAACTACCTGAACGTCGGTGCCTCGACGGACGTCGGCAACCTGGATGACCGGGTGGCCCCGCCGGCGCTGCGGACGTCGGTCACCGCGTCGCAGGCATCGGGCTCCTCGACCGCGTCGCCCGCGTTCATCGACTTCAACGAGTCGGTCCGCGAGAACGGCCGGCGGACGATGGGGGCGGTCCACGCGGCCCTGTTCTACAAGCGTCTTTCGCTCCTGGCCGAGTGGGACCGCGGCTCCACCAACTACCTCTCGTCCCCGACCGCCGCCGGCCGCGTCAGCGTCCCGGTCGACGCCTACTACGTCCAGGCCGGCTTCTTCCTGACCGGCGAGCACGTCACCCGACGGGCCCCGATCAAGGTCAACCGCCCGTTCAACCTTCGCCGCGGGCCGGATTTCGGGATCGGGGCGATCGAGCTGGCCGCCCGCTACGCGACCCTCAACCTGGGCGACGAGGTCTTCACGAGGGGCCTGGCCGACCCCAACCTCTGGACCAATCAGGTCGGCGTCCTCGACGTGGGATTCAACTGGTACATCAACCAGTACCTGAAGGTCTATCTGGACTGGCAGCGCACCGAATTCGGCGACCCGGTCACCTTCGGCAAGGGACGGTTCTTCGTCAACAGCGACCTCTTCTGGGCGCGGCTCCAGTTCCTCTTCTGAGGAACGGAGCGGCCCCGCCCCGCGCGTCAGCCCGGCAGCGAGCCGGCCGAAAGGGCGAGCGCGAAGACCACGGCGGTCTTGATCACCGTGATCGCGAAGATGTCTGGGTACGACTGGCGATGGGTCAGCCCCGTGATCGCCAAAAGCGTGATCACCGCCCCGTTGTGCGGCAGGGTGTCCATGCCGCCGGAGGCCATCGAGGCGATCCGGTGCAGCAGCTCGGGGCTGATCCCCTGCGCGTGGGCCGCCTCCAGATAATAGCCCCCCATCACCTCCAGCGCGATCGACAACCCGCCGGAGGCCGAGCCCGTGATCCCGGCCAGCGCGTTCACGGCGACCGCCTCGGAGACCAGCACGTTGCGGCTCACGTCGAGCACCCATCCCCGAACGACGCCGAATCCCGGCAACGATTTGACGACCGTCCCGAAGCCGACCTCCGACGCCGTGTTGAAGATGGCCAGGAGCGCCCCCGCCGTCGCCGTCGAAAGCGACGCTGAGAAGCCGACCCGCATCCTCCGCGCGTGCAGCGCCAGCGTGGCCAGGATCCCGACCGAGAGGGCGACGATCACGGCCCAGCTCGGCGCCGCCTCGCGCGGATTCGTCGCGGGGAACGTCTCGCGGAGCGAGGATTCGGGATACCAACCGTCGATCGACCAGGCCGTCCGGCTCAGTGCGAAGTTGACCGCCAGGACCAGGATCAGCGGGAGGACCGCCGCGACGATCGAGGGGAGTTCGTCCCCCGTCCGGGCCTCGGGCTCGTGAAGGTGGCCGTCGCCGTAGCCCTCCCCCGCGGCGACCGCCCAGGCGCGGCGACGGTCCAGCCAGAACAGGCCGCCGAGCAGCACCGAGGCGCCGCCGATGAGCCCCACGACGGGCGCCGCGTAAGCGTCGGTCTTGAAGAACCGCGTCGGGATGATGTTCTGGACCTGGGGCGTTCCGGGCAACGCGTCCATCGTGAACGTGAAGGCCCCCAGCGCGATCGCCGCCGGGAGCAGCCGCTTGGGGATGCCCGCGTCCCGGAAGAGCGCCGCGCCGAGCGGGTAGACGGCGAAGGCGACGACGAACAGCGACACGCCCCCGTAGGTCAGGACGGCGCCGGCGAGCACGACCGCCGGGATCGCATGGCGAGGCCCCAGCGCCCGGACCATCGCCGCCGCGATCGCCGCCGCCGCGCCGCTGGCGTCCATGAGCTTGCCGAAGACGGCCCCAAGCAAGAAGAGCGGGAAGAAGGACCGGATGAAACCGGCCACCCCAGTCATGAACAAGTCTGTATAACTGGGAAGCAAGGGGAGCCCGGAAAGGGCCGCGGCCAGCAGGGCGCACAAGGGCGCGAACACGATCACCGACAGGCCGCGATACGCGACCGTCATCAGCAAGCCCAGGGCCAGGGCGATGGCGCCGACCTCGATCGCCATGGCGAGCGTTCCTCCAGGAAGGGTTCGTGAATCAGCCGGGGCTTCGCAACAGGGCGGCGACCCCCATGCCCCCTCCGACGCAGAGGCTCACGGCCGCCTGCGTCGCCGCGCCCCGGTGGATCTGATGGGCCGCGTGGACGACCAGCCGCGCCCCGCTGGCGCCGATCGGGTGCCCCAGCGAGATCGCACCGCCGCACAGGTTGACCGAGTTCTCATTGACGCCGAGATCCTCGAGGCACGCCAGCACCTGCGCGGCGAAGGCCTCGTTGATCTCGATCGCGTCGCAATCCGCGAGGGCGACGCCCTGACGCTCGCAGAGCCGCCGCAGCGCATAGACCGGGCCGAGACCCATCGACGCCGGTTCGCAGCCGACCAGCGCCGAATCGACCCAGTCGCACAGGATGGGCCACGACTCCCGCGTCGCCAGGTCGCGATCGGCCAGGAGCAGCATGGCCGCCCCGTCGTTGATGCCGCTCGCGTTTCCGGCCGTGACCGACCCGTCCGACGTGAAGGCGGGCTTCAACCGAGCCAGGTCTTCGAGCGTCGCCCCCGGCCGGGGATGCTCGTCGGCCTCCAGGCCTTCCAGGGGGATTCGCTCGTCCGCGAAAGCGCCGGCGGACTGGGCGGCGGCGTAACGCTCCTGGCTCCGGACCGCCCATTCATCCTGTCGACGACGACTGATGTCCCGATGCGTCGCCATCGCCTCGACGAGCAGCCCCATGTGTCGGCCGTCGAAGGCGTCGACCAGGCCGTCGCGGAGGATCGAATCGACCATGGCGGCGTCGCCCAGCTTCAGGCCCTGCCTGGCGCGCGGGACCAGGTACGGGGAGCCCGACATCGACTCGGTCCCCCCGCAGAGGACCGCCCTCGCCTCGCCGCACTGGATCGCCTGGGCCGCGAGCCGCACGGCCTGCAATCCCGAGCCGCACATCATGTTAACGGTGAACGCCGGGACCTCCGGCGGCAGCCCCACCCGGACGCCGACCTGACGGGCGATGTTCATCCCCTGTCCGGCGCCAAGGACGTTGCCCACGATCACCCGGTCGATCGTCGAGGGGTCGAGCCCGTGCAGGACCGGCCGGGCCGCCGCGCAGGCCAGATCCACCGACGACACGTCTTTGAGTTTGCCGAGAAATCGTCCCAGGACCGTTCGCCGCGCCGCGACGACGCATAATTCCGCCATCATCAATCTCCGGTGTCTCGATCGAACGACGAAGCCGGCATCATTCGCGGCTGGCGTACGAGCGGGCGGAATTCCATCTGATCGAGGACGTCTCGCTCCAGGTCGATCCCGGGGGCGATCTCGATCAATTCGAGGCCCTCCTCCGTGAGTCGGAACACGGCCCGCTCGGTGACGTAGAGCGCCTCCTGGCCCTTCCGCCGGGAGACCTCGGCGGCGTAGGAGAGCTGCGCGACCTCGGCGACGAATTTCCGGACCCGGCCTTCGCGGACGATCCGCAATCGGCCGCCCGCGACCTCGACTTCGAGCCCGTCGGACGTCAGCGTCCCGCAGAAGACCACCCGTCGCGCGTTCTGGGAGATGTTGACGAACCCGCCGACGCCCGCGAGCCGATTCCCGAATCGCGAGACGTTCACATTCCCCCGACGGTCGATCTCGGCGGCTCCGAGCGCGGCGAAGTCCAGGCCGCCGCCGTCGTAGAAGTCGAACTGCGAGGGCTGATCGATGATCGCCTGCGGATGGAACGACGCCCCGAAGCTCAGGCCGCCGGCCGGAACTCCGCCGATCGGCCCGCTCTCGACGGTGAGCGTCACCTCGCCGAGCAGCCCGCGCTCGGCCGCGATCAGCGCGACGCCTTCCGGCGTGCCGATCCCCAGGTTGGCGATCGCCCCCGGCTCCAGCTCGTCGCAGGCGCGCGAGGCGATGATGCGACGGGGCCCCGCCGCAAGTCGCGGCCACTGGCCGAGGCCGTCCCGCTCGGCGGCGTTGTAGTAAGCCGGGTTGTCCCGCTCGGCGAAGGTCTGGTGGTGATGCTCGGCGTCCGCCACGACGACGCGGTCGATCAGGACCCCCGGGACCCGCACGGACATCGGCGGGGCCGCGTGGGGGAGCACCCGCCGGACCTGGGCGATCACCGTTCCGCCGCAATTGTGGACGGCCTGGGCGATCGCCAGAACCTCGCCGACGATCGCCTCCTCGTCCATCAAGAGGTTCCCATGAATGTCCACGGCCGTGCCTCGGATCAGGCCGACGTGGACGGGAAAGGCCCGATACAGGAGCCAGTCGCGGCCGTCGATCTCGATCCGCTTCACCAGCTCCGCCGTCGATCGGGAATTCAGCCGGCCCCCCTGATGCATCGGGTCGATGAAGGTCCCCAGGCCCACGCCCGTGATGCAGCCCGGCCGGCCGGCGGCGATGTCGCGCAACAGGTGGCAGATGACTCCCTGGGGGAAGTTGTAGGCCTCGATCTCGTTGGCGAGCGCGAGCCGACCGATCCGGGGGGCGAGCCCCAGTGGCCGCCGACGACTCTCGCCAGGAGCCCCCGGTGTCCGAGGTGATTGAGCCCGCGACCGCCGCCGTCGCCCTGTCCGGCCGCGTAGAGCAGCGTCAGGCCGCGGGGCCGGCCGGTGTCGAGGAAGCGGGCCTCGATCGCCTCGGTGAGGGCCTCCGGATGGGCGGCCCCGACGAAGCCGCCGCTCACGACGGTCTGACCGTCCTCGATGACCGCCACAGCTTCGGCCGCCGTGCAAAGCAGCCTCTCGACGCGGTCGGTCACGACCACCAACCCCCGTTGACGTGGAGGGTCTGCCCCGTCAGGTAGGATGCCAGGTCGCTGGCCAGGAACAGGATCGCGTCGGCGATCTCCTCGGGCTCGCCGAAGCGGTTGAGCGGGATCTCGGCCAGCATCCGGGCGCGGACCTCTTCGGGGATCGTCTTCCCCATGTCGGTCAGCACCACACCCGGGGCCACCGCGTTGACGGTGATCCGGCGCGACGCCAGCTCCTTGCTCAGCACCTTTGTCAGGGCGATCACCCCGGCCTTGGCGGCCGCGTAATTGGCCTGGCCGAAGAAGCCGACCACGCCGGAGATCGAGGCGATGTTCACGATCCGGCCGCCGTCGGACAGGATCGCCGCCGCCGCCCGGCAGACCTGGAACACCCCGGTGAGGTCGGTGTCGACGACCGTTCGCCAGTCCTCGTCGGTCATCTTCTTGACCGTCCGATCTCGGATGACGGCCGCGTTGTTGACGACCACGTCGAGCCGGCCGAATCGCTCGCGGATCGCAGACATCATCGCGTCGACCTGGGCGACGTCGCGGACGTCGGCGGGCAAGGCCGCCGCGTGGTCGCCGAGCCCGACGGCGAATTCCTGCGCCGTGGCGGCGTTCCGCCCGGCCGGGTCCGGCGGATAATTGACGACGACGGCGGCGCCGGCGGCGTGCAGACGGGTCGCCGTGGCGCGACCGAGCCCCTGTCCGGCGCCGGTCACGAGCGCCACCTTGCCGCCGAGGTCGATCCCGATCACCTTGCTGGACTCCCTGAAGATCCTCGATGTCGCCGGACGGCCGACCCGAACGGGGAGCGTCCCGCCGCCGGCGCCAGGTCGCAACCCGATCGAACAGTGAGATTATCCGCCGACGACCCGCCCCACAAGCGACCGGTCTCCGACCGCATTCAGGTCTGCATGTTGAAATCACACGTCCGATCGGGCTAACTGAATCCGGAGTACGAACGCTAGAGCCAGATCCTTGATTTTCATCAATCTTAATCGGCGAGGGCATTGATGAAGTCGTTCGACCTCTCGAACCTCCGGTTGGCGGAAGGCGTCGTGCGGGACTCCAGCCGCGAAAACGACCGGATCCTCCTCTGGGTGCCGACCGTCGGGGCGCCCCCGCATCGATCCTGGGACCGCGTCGGCGTGGCGGCGGGCGAACGCGGCCGCGTCGACCGAGGGGTGAGGGTGGTGCCGGCCGCCGCGTTCCGCGTCGAGCGCCGCGCCCCCGAGGGATGGCTTGCGAAGCTCGCCTCCAAGTTGGGGAGGGCGGGGGCCGAATCGTCCTGGACGATGCCCGACGGGACGCCGGTCGAACGGCGAGGCAGCCGGCGGACCGACCTGGCCCTGGCCTGGTCGGAGGGCGGGGGGCCGCTCGGTGAGGAAGTCGTGCGCGGCCTGTGGCCCGACGGGGCGACCGTCCGTCGGATCGGCGACGGGCTGTTCCTGGTCGAAGGCGTGCAGGGGGCGCAGAGCCGGGACGCGCCGGCTATCGGGGAAGTCGGCCCCTCTGAGACGGTCGCCGAAGCCGCGGTCCGCCTCCTGGAAGAGGCCCTCCGGGGATCCGACGGGAGCCGGACGGCGGCCGCGACAGCCGACCTGGGGGTCGTCCTCCTGAACCGGGGGACGCCGTCGCCGCGGTCGAGCGGTTTCGCGAGGCCCTGGACCGGCTCGGCGAGCACGGGGAGCCGTCGCTCGTCGCCGACGCGCTCTACAACTTGGGCCTCGCGTACTTGAATCTCGATCGTCCCCAGGAGGCGTCGGCCGCCCTGGGGTCGGCGGCGCGCCTGGCCCGCGCGGCGGACGACCCCCATTCCCTCAAGTCGGCGTTGGAGGGGATCGCCACGACGCAGGCCCGCCTGGGCGACGTCCGCGGATCGCTCTCGACCCTGGGCGAGGCGGTGGAGGCGGCCCGGATCGTCGGCGACCGCCACCAGGAGGCCCGCCTCCTCTGGATGCAGGCGATCGCGCTCGCCGAGTCGGGCCGCGGCGACCTCGCCGTCGCTCGGGCCGAGGAGTCGACCGCGTTGCTGCGATCGCTCGGCAAGCCTGAGGCCGCTTGGTTTGAGAAGCAGCTCCGCCGCTACCGGGACGAGGGGTCGAACCTCGACGCGGCGGCCTTGCAGCCGTCCAACGACCGGCCGGCCGGCCCCGGCCCGCTTGGCATGGCGCTGTCGGCGACCAAGGCGATGGCGGCCTTCGTCGGCTCGGGCCTCAAGACGACGCCGGCGGAGGTCCAGCGGGCTCGCGCGGCGACGTGTCGGACGTGCGAGCACCACACGGGCCTGCGCTGCCGGATCTGCGGCTGCTTCACCGAGGCCAAAAGCCGGCTGGCCCACGAGCGCTGCCCGCTCGGGAGGTGGGGGGGGTGAGGCCTCGCGACCGCACCAAGCGTTAGGACACGCCCTCCTTGAACATAACGCCCTTTATGTTTCACTCGCTGCGATTCATGGCGATGGCTCGATCTGCGAGCGGTCCTTGAGCAAGTCCCGGATCTCGGCCAAGAGTTCCTGGTCCTTCGTCATCGGCGGAATCGTCGCGATCTCCTCCTTCTTCGTTCGCACGAGCCAGCCCAGGAACTTCACCAGGAACAGGAACAGGACGGCCGCCATGATGAGGAAATGGACGATATCAGCCAAGAACAGGCCGATGTGGACCGTGCTCCCCCGGACCGTGAATTGCCAGTGCGTGTAGGGCCTTTGACCCGGGATCAAGATGGCGAACATAGGCATGACCACGTTCTTGACCATCGAATCGACGATGCTGTGGAACGACCCGCCGATGATCACGCCGATCGCCAGGTCGACGACGTTCCCCTTGAAGGCGAACGCCTTGAACTCGTCGACGAGGGTCCACGCCTTCTTCGTCGCGAGGTCCTCGGGTTGGGCAGCATCGCGGGTCGACTCCCCTGAATTGGGACTACGCGGTCCTGGAGTTTCTCTCGGCGTTCGAAGACCGGTAGCTTGATGGACATGCGCTCCTGGTCTCCCGGGAGGACGTCTTCATCCTCGCGGGGGCCGAGCGTCGCCGGGGACGCGGTCAATCGACCGACTTCAGGGCGAGCTTCACCTGGTCAGGCACTGTGGCCGCCCTCGTCACTGTCTCTTGTGCCATGCCGGGAGACCCACGAGCGGTTTATTGAGCGCCGATTCCGGGCACCGCTTGGACCTTCACCACCGGAGGCGGGTTCCATCTGCCGGTCAGGGCCTCGGCCATCGGACCGTAGAGACGCATGCACACGTTGAATGGCCCTTTCGGGGCGGGCAGCCAGTTGACTTCCTTGTCCTTGCCGGGGCTCTCGTTCTGGAAGTAGAGGTCGAGCGACCCATCCGCGTTGACCTTGAACGGCATGTAGCTGCTGACCGCGAAGCGGTTGAGCACGTTCGCCACCTGGAAGCCGTCGCTGTCGTAGAGGGTGATTGACCAGAAGGCATTCACCGGGGGCGTGGCCCCCTTGTCGAAGTGGAGCGTGTACTTGTTGGCACCGTCGAGCGGCTTGCCGGTGTCGTCGGCGAGGTTCAGCGGATAGATGGCGTCCTCGGGCAGGTTGGCACCGAGGCCCAGCTGGGCGACCATCGCACGCTTGAGGTAGTAGTTGCCGTAGACGCCCATCGTGTCGGTGTTCATGGACCAGCCGTTGACGACGCGGGCGAGCGTCGCCACCTTCCACGCCATGACCCGCTGTGCCTCCTCGGGCACGCCCTCCAACGCCTTCTTGACCGCGGGGTCGAGCCCGGCGAAGTCGAGACTCTTGCCGGGCTCGATGCCGATTCGCTTCAACCGAGCGACCATCGGCTGGTCGGTGGCGTGGGGCGGGTGCAGCTTGAGGAGCTCGGCCGCGTAGGCGAAGTACTTCTCGGCCGGCATGGTGTCGACCTGGGTCTTCGGCGGCGTCTTCATATCCACGCCCGGGTCAATCTTCACCGTCACCGGTCCGGCGGCCTTGCCCCAGCGTGAGAGCGGGGTGACCTTGTAACCCGCCTGAATCTTGTGGACCGCGGGGTAATCCGCCGCCCCGTCCGTCTTGGTGCGGCCGATGACCCAGATGTACGGCGTCGGGGCCGCGAGTCGCGTGAACCCCTCCGGGACCGTCCCGCTCCAGCCGGGCGGGGTCACGAGGAAGTTCCCCGCCTTGGTGCCCGTCGTCCGCCAGCCGGGCGACGCGAACACGTCGGACCACATGTCGAGCATGGGCAGGAGGTAGAACCGTCCGTCCGTGTCCGGTGCCGAGACGACCTGGGCCTCCTCGGTGATGTCCAGCCAGGCGACGGAATAGAGCGTGTCGAAGTTGACCCGCACGACGACCTTCAAATCGGCAGGCGGATACGCCGGGACGCTCACGAACGTATTCATCGGGCCCTTGCCCAGCTCCTTGCCGGGCTCGACGTTCACGGACTGCTTCCGCGTGATGTCCATGGTGACGAGCGGGTAGAAGTAGAGGTAGGCATCGACGCCGATGGCGTGTGCGGCCTCCGGGGTGATTGGCTCGTCGGCTCGGGCATATTCGGGCAGCACGGCCACCGCAGTGACGAGGAGCGAAGCGATGAGGCAACGCATGTGGATTATTGCCTTTTGTTGAAATTCCAAGCTGACGCGAGCGATTTCGGCGTCGGTCCCACGTCTGCTCCGCCTGGGCGAGAATTGAGCAGCTCGAATGGTCCGGGTCAAGCAAGGGCCCGCTCTCGCTGCGGAGTTAAAGCCCTTCTCCATTTGCGTGGCGACAGTCGATCGTCAATGATTTTCAGCTGACGGGGAGCCGGTTTTGCCGGATATGAGTCCCTTTATGTTTCGCCGGCCTCTTTGTGGGAAATCGGCCGGGGGACGCGGACGTCCGCGCGGCGGCCGGCGTCGCCGGCCGGCTCCTTGGCCGAGTACAAATTCGATCCGGCGGTGCACGCCCCTTGCCTTAGTTCAATTCGATGACCACCTCGTGGATGACGCCCGTGAATTCGTTGGCTCGCTCCGCGTAGTCGTCGGTCACCGGCGTCTCCTCGTCCACGCCGACGTTGGCCGTCTCGTCCACGGAGATGATGTTCGGGATCGTCTTCTCGATCCTCCCTTCGGAGACCTTCGTGCCGTTGACCGAGACCGTGCCCGTGCCTCCCGCCCCCCGCTTGCCGCCGTCGTAGGCGAATTCGTACCGGAGGACGACCCGGCCCTCGGTCAGCTTCCCCTCGGCCGCGATGCGGTACCGCTCCACGCCCAGCCAGTTGTAAGCGAAGATCGGCTTTCCCTCCTTGACGTACAGGCTCCATCCCCCGAACCGACCCCCCTGGGCCATGATCACGCCGTCGGCGCCCGCCTTGGGGATCTCAAGCTCCGCGGTGATCGCGTGGGATCGGTTCTTCACGTTGATGAAGACGTTTTCCGCCATGCCGACCCCGCCGGGGTAGGCCCTGAGCGAGGTGCGCCCCTGCATGAGGTCGGGGCGGCCGGCGACCGCGGGGTCCATCCGCTCCACGCTCCGGTCGTCGATCGGCAGGACGTGGTACCTCACGGCCTCCTGCAGGAAGAGGTCCTGGAGTTCCTTGAGCTTCGTCGGGTTCTCGGACGCGAGGTCGGTCGACTGGCTGAAGTCGCGATCGACGTGGAAGAGCTCCCAGCGGTCCGCCGCGAGCGGCGCCCGCGGCGTCGCTTCCCAGGGCGCGCGATGCACGGTGCCCGCGAACCAGCCGTCCTGGTAGACGCCCCGGTTGCCGCCGATCTCGAAGTACTGGACTCGGTGCCGCGAGGGGGCCTGGGGGTCGTCGAACGTGTACTGCAGGCTGACGCCCTCCATCGGGCTTTGCGGCGTCCCTCCCACCTGCTTGGGCTCGGGCAACCCCGCCGATTCCAGCACCGTCGGGGCGATGTCGATGACGTGGTGGAACTGCGAGCGGAGCTCGCCCTTCGCCTTGATGCGCCTCGGCCAGTGGATCACCATCGGATTTTGGTTGCCGCCGAAGTCCGAGGCCACCTGCTTGCCGTACCGGAAGGGGGTGTTGCCGGCCACCGCCCAGCCCGCCGCGTAGTGGGGGTAGGAGAGCGGGCCGCCGAGCCCGTCGAGGTGCGCGAGCTTCTCGCCCAGGGGCTCCGGAACGCCGTTGAAGAAGCCCGCCTCGTTGTTCAGGCCGGTCAGGCCCCCCTCCGGGCTCGCCCCGTTGTCTAAATGAAGAGGGTGTCGTCCATGCGACCCAGGGCCTCGACGGCCGCCACCAGGCGCCCCACCTCGTGGTCCACCATCTCGCCGTAGCCGGCGAACACCTCCATCTGCCGGGCGAAAGCCCGCCGCTCGTCCGGCGTCAGGCCCTCCCAGTCCTTGATCGCTTCGGGCTTGGGCGCGAGCCGGGTGTCCGGGGGGACGACGCCGAGCGCCTTCTGCCGGGCGAGCGTCTCCTCCCGGTAGCGGTCCCAGCCGCCGTCGAACGCGCCCTTGTATTTGTCGGCCCATTCCTGCGGGACGTGGTGCGGGGCGTGCGTCGCCCCGGGCGCGAAATAGACGAAGAACGGCCTGTCCGGGGTGAGGCTTTGCTGCTGCCGCACCCAGCGAACGGCCTGGTCCGTCATGTCGGTCAGGAGGTGGTAGTTGGGGTCCTCGGGCAACTCGACCTTGGCCAGCCCGTCGTAGAGGGACGGGGCCCACTGGTTCGTCTCGCCGCCGATGAAGCCGTAGAACTTGTCGAAGCCCGAGCGAGTCGGCCATCGATCGGTCGGGCCGGAAGGGCTGACCTCCCACGGCGGGACTTCGTGGCATTTGCCGAAGGCGGCCGTGCTGTAACCGTTGAGCCGGAGGATCTCCGCCAAGGGCGCGATGCTGCTGGGGCGGACCCCGGTGTAGCCGGGATGGGCCGTCGCGATGTCCATGACCGCGCCGGCGTTGCAGGAGTGGTGGTTGCGTCCCGTCAGGAGGGCCGCGCGGGTCGGCGAGCAGAGCGCCGCGACGTGGAACTGGTTGTAGCGCAGGCCGTTCCGGGCCAGCCGCTCCAGGGTCGGCGTGCGAACCGCCCCGCCGAAGGTGCTGGCTTGGCCGAAGCCGAAGTCGTCGAGAAGCACGATCACCACGTTCGGCGCCCCCTGCGGGGCTTCAACCTCGGACCGCGGAGGGGCCTTGGCGTTGCGGGCGTCCAGCTCGGTGGCGCGGGCTCGGGTCGGTTCAGGGATCGGCAGGGTCGTCCGGTCCAGATCATCGGCGACCGCGAAGGCGGTGCCCACCATCCCGAGAACGAGTGGCGCGGCGAGGGCCAGTACGGCGACCCGGAGGATCTCATGGCGAATCCGCATCGGTAGCTCCACCTATCTTCGGCATCGAGGGCCGGGTCGGCGTCGGCCGCGGGCCGGGCACGTGGAGGGATCACCAACGGCGTCGAGATGGGCAAGGAAACTTTGCCGATTGTACCGATTACTCTTAATGCATCCAGTATCGTCCGAACGATAAGTCTCCAGGATTCGACTGTTCGGATCGGTTGTCGGCGGCGCGCGGGTTATGGGTGAGGGCGTCGTCTCGCTCGATGGGGAACCGGCGGGCTCGTCTCCGGCTTCAAGTCGGCCGCCACGCGCCAGGCGTCCGGGTTCGGCCTCATGCCCTACAATGCGTCCCACGCCACAGTCGGCATGACGGCCGGGTCGATGCTCGGCTACGTCTGGAGACGGGTCCTGCCCATTTCTAAACCTTACGTCGCCCTGATCTTCGACGTGGCATGCCTCATCGCCTCCATCGACGGCCAGGGCCGTGGATTCGTGGTTGGCGACGGCTTCGGCATTTGATCGTGATGCTCGGGCCACGCGCGGTGGAAGCGCGACGCGTTCGAGCCGGAAGGAGCCGGGGAGAGCTCTGGCCATGGATCGACAGTATGCACGTCGAACGTTCTTGGTCGTCGCCCTGTCGGCGGTTCTGTCGGCCCAGGCCGGCGCGCAGGGGATCATCGCCCCCGGGGCCGGGCCGATCAACCGCGCCATGGCAGGCGCGTCGACCGCCGCGCCGGTGGACTTCGGATCCAGCTACTGGAACCCGGCTAACCTGAGCTTCCTGGAGCGGCAGGAGTTCCTCCTCGGCTCCGAGTTGATCATCCCCAGCACGCACCTGACGACGAGCTTGCCGGCGGGGGCCATCAATGGCGTCCTGCCCGTCCAGGGGCGTTACGGGGTCGCGCGGAGCGACAGCGGGGTCATCCCCAACATCGCGACCGGCATGTCGTTTCGGCTCTCGCCCGACTCCCGAACCACCTTCGGGCTCGGAATCTTCGGCTTCGTGGGCGGCAACGTGAACTACCAGGGAAACCCCTCGATCCCGATCCTTTCCGGGAATCAACCCCCACGCAGCTTCGGGTTCGGGCCCATCTTCGCGAACGCCTCGTTCCTGTCCATCACTCCCATGGCCTCCTACCGGTTCAACGACCGGCTCTCGGTCGGCGGCGGGCCGGTCATCACGTCGGGGACCATGTCCCTCAACCCGGCCTTCTTCGCGCCGGGGCCCAGGCAGCCGGGTGGGATACTGCCGACGTTCCCGTCGGCGACGAACGGCCGCCAATTCTGGGGGGGCGGGTTCCAGCTGGGGCTGCTCTATCAGGCGGGCGACGACTGGAACGTCGGGTTCTCGTACAAGAGCCCGGTGTGGCAGGAGAGGTGGGGATTCAACGCGGCGAACCCCGACCTGACGAACCGCCGCATCGGGGTCCAGGCGCAGCTCCCGGCGATCTACTCCTGGGGCGTCGCGTACAAGGGTTTCGATCGCTCTTTGATCGACGTCGACCTACGCTATCTCGACTACGGGAACGCGGCCCTCTTCGGCCAGTCCGTACGAGACGGCGGCCTGGGCTGGGACAGCGTCTTCGCCCTGGCGATCGGCGGCCAGCACGAACTCACGGACCGCGTGACCCTCCGCGCCGGCTACCTGTTCAACACGAACCCGATCCCCGCGCCGGCCACGCTGTTCAACGTGCAACTGCCCGGCATCATCCAGCACACTCTCTCGTTCGGGGCCTCGCTGAAACTCACCGACGACGTCACCCTGTCCTCGGCCTGGGTCCACGGCTTCCGCAACTCGATCCAAGGCGATGTCGTCGAGGAGAGCGGAGCGTTCACCAAGTTCGACAGCCAAATCGACTCGATCGTGGTGGGCCTGAACGTCCAGTTCGGCGCCAAGAGGCGGCAGGCCACGTCGAGGGCCGAGGCCCGCGGCGTGGTCGCCGCCGCCGAGGAGGCGGCCGTCTCGCATGCCGCCGCGCCCGACGACCCGAACTAGCTCGGACCCCCGAGGGCCCCGCTCGCCGAGGTCGACCGTCGGGGCACAGGTGTGCATCCCAAGGCTGCGTCTTCTGGTATCGGTCGACGAGCCGGGCGTGACAACGGTGCTGGACCGCACCCGCTGCGGGGTCGCATGCGGCGTCCGCGTCGACGGACCGGTCCCGCACGGACGAGGTGCGAGCGGCCCGCTCGACCAAACCGTCCCCGAGGGATTCTGCGACTCCTCGACTTCCCAACTTCTATGCTCACCTGACCCGATGCCGATTACCGGTAGAGTCGAGGAGTGGCGCGGTGGTGTAGGCTCGGCCTATCTGTTTCCGGCCCTTTCGTCCGCCGGTGCCTCAACAGCCTCGCCATGCCCCGTTTCCACTCCCCGCTCATCGAACCGGACGTGCGGATTTCCCGCATCCGGCTCTCGGACGAGAACTCACGCTTTCGCCCACGGGAAGTCGCGCGTCCGATCGCTCAGGCGAATCAGGCCCAGTTCTTCGAACAGGAGCCGGTCGGGGAACCGTGACATCCCCCGGTTCTTCACCTTGTGCTTGGCGCACAACCACCGCCGGAGCCGTTGGCAGCTGTGCCGATCGATGGCTCGATAGGCCCGGCTCACGGGGCCGAGGCGGAAGTAGTTCGACCATCCCAGAAGCTTCCGGTTCAGTCGGGCCACTCGGTCCTCGACGTCCGTGTATAGCCAGCGGCGATCGGTCGTCTCGCGGATCTCGTCCCGAAGGCGCGCGACCTTCTTCGCGGACGGGTACGTGCCGATGAAGGCGCGGCCGGTCCGCGGCGAGTGGCACCGACCGATCGTGTAGCCCAGAAAGTCGAACGACTCCTCGGGGACGCGGCACCGCCGGGTCTTGGCCTCGTTGATCGTCAGCCTGAGCTTGGACATCATGCCCCGCATCTCGGCCATCGCCTCGTCGGCGGAGCCGCGACAGCAGATCACGAAGTCGTCGGCGTAGTTGACGACGTAGGCTTGCATCCGGCGTTCGTGCCCCATGGTCTTCCAACCGCGGACGAAACGGCGCATGTACACGTTGGAAAGCAACGGTGAGAGCGGGGACCCTTGCGGGGTGCCCCGGCCCTCGTCCTTGCTGCGGGTCGTTCGATGGCGGCGGCCCCGCCCGTCGACCTCTTCCACCGGAGCCTCCAGCCACATCTTGATCAGCCCCAAGAGGAGCCGATCGCTGATGCGCCGGGACAGCGATTTCATGAGTTCGGCGTGCGGGATGCCGTCGAAGTACCCCGACAGGTCGGCGTCGACGACCTCGGTGTGCCCCGTGGCGACCAGCCCGTGGACCGCCTGCACGGCGTCCAGGGCGCTGCGGTCGGCCCGGTAGGCGTATTGCTCCGGCTCCAGGTCGGCCTCGAAGATCGGCTCCAAGACCAGCACCACGGCCATCTGCGCCACGCGATCCCGGATCGTCCCGATCCCCAGCGGCCGTCGCTTGCCATCGCCTTTCGGGATGAACACGCGTCGGACCGGAAGAGGGCGGTACGACTTCGCTTTCAGGTCTGCCGCCAGTTCGTCCAGCCACCGGTCCAGGCCGTACGCCTCGACTTCCTCGAACGTCCGGCGGTCGACCCCCGGCGCGCCGTCGTTGGCGCGACGGCGGACGTAGGCCCACTCCAGGACGTCTCTTCGGTACACCTTGTCGTACAGCGAGTAGAACCGATAGTCGGGCGATCCCTTCGCTTTGGCGTGCAACGCCCCCTGGAGTCTCCGAACCTTCGGTGGAGGTGCTAGGCTCATCGCCAATCTCCCGGCTCTCATGCCCCTTCGGACGTCGGTCTTGAACTCAGGCCCCTTTCCTCCGCCGGAGTTGCCCGGCTTCGTCGGTACTACGGGCCTGTCCGTCACCCTAGGCGGCCCGGCCTGTCCCTCGCGGGCTTCCGGTCGGCGGTCACGACCGCCGCCGCCTGGGGCTTCACGTGTTGCGCCGGGCATCCATGTGCCGGCATGCCGTCGCCACTACCCCGGAGGGATCGCTGGGTCGTGATCGCTCATGAGGAGGATCTTCCACCGCCTCGATTCTCGCCAGCGACGGCGGCCTTCCCCGTTATGTCGGCGTGTCGGCTCCCTCGTCATTTCTTTCGGGGCCTGCTCGGCGTTCACTCGCGTTACGGCCTGCCTGCTCGCCGAGCCGCCTGCGCGGCCCGTTTTCTCGAAGGCTTCGGCGGCTTCGTCACCTCCGCCGCCGCTCCGATGGCTTCCGGCTGGAGCGACCCAGTTGGCCGGGTGGGACTCGCACCCACTGGAATAACCCGCACCTTTTCACGTCGCACGACATAAGCCCCATTATCGGACGTTGCAGGGCGGGGTCCTGCGAGATTCAAAGGTTGATCCTACCTGGGCCGAGGACTTTCCCGCGATGCCGGCACAAGGCCTCGGGGCCAGGACGGGCTCTTCCGGGGAGGGCGCGCCATGTCCCGCGAGTCCGACGACCTCGTTCGATTGTGCGGTGTACCATCGCCGAGGTCATACTACTTCGTCGTCGATTCGCCGACTTCAGGCGCCAGTCGCGTCGTACCCGCGAGAAGTCGCGGCGGCTCGTCGAAGAGTCCAGGGCGGAACGCCGGGCGCTGCGGGATCGATGATCCTCGCCGGTCGACGCCCGTTAGGCCCCCGGCCGGCAGGCGAGGCTTGTGGCGTGGTCGGCCGAGCTTTCCCCCGTCGTCCGACCGAACTCGTCCGATGGAAGGGCGTCCATGTCGATCCAAGTCGACACGCAGACGAACGGGATCGACATGTCGTCCGAATTAACGTGAATAACGCAGCCAGATGGGACGCCGATATAGTAGGGATTCCGAAGAATCTAGAGGACTTGCGTCGACGGGCGGTTCGTCGACCGTCCCGCCTTCCAAGAGTCCGGCCGCATCGTCCTCTGTTTTGGGGACGTCCACCGACGGCTCATCATCGAACTCGAGAGGAAATCGATGTACTCTCCGAACAGATCCCGAAAGCGCGTACTCGTCGCCGAATCCTTGGAATCGCGAATGGTGCTCTCGACGTCTACGGCAGCCCCCATCACCGTATTGGTCGACACGCCGTTCGACCCGTCGGCCCCGAAGCTGGGACGGAGCTTCGCGGTGAAGGTCGACACGCCGTTCGACCCGTCGGCCCCGAAGCTGGGACGGAGCTTCGCGGTGAAGGTCGACACGCCGTTCGACCCGTCGGCCCCGAAACTGGGCTTCCAGGTGAAGTTCGGACCGCCCACGGTGCACGTCCGGCCCACGCCCCTGTGGGCCCGGATGCGCAGCACCGTATGAAGCATGGAACTGGGAATCCGCAGTAAGCCCTGCGGAGAAACGTCGCCCATCTCAAACGCGATAAGTATGGCCGCGTGGGACGCCGCCCCGAGTGTAGGGGCGGCGTCCTTATTTGGGCACCATCCCCCAGTATCCGGGCCGAGGCACCCTGCCAGCCTTAAGGATGCCTCCCCCGCCCCAGACAGGATTCGGTCCGAATGCCCATTATCGGACCCTCGGCCGATCGCGGATCGCGGATCGCCCTCAAGCTCCCAGCCGCTCGATCTGTCGGACTTCCCCGGGTTCCAGGTGGAACTCGAACACCTCGAGGTCGTCCATCATGTGGTCGGCGTCGGTCGTCCCCGTCAGGGCCACCATGCCCATGTCGAGCGCGAATCGGAAGACGATCTGTTCGACGCTCCGGCCGCGCCGCTCGGCGATCCGAATCAGCTCGGGACGGGTCATCGCCTTTCGGTTGGCGGTCAGCAGCGAGAAGCCCTGATAGACGATCCCGTTCTCGACGCAGAACGCTCGGACTTCACGGTCCCAACCTCGTTCGGCGTAGCACCGGTTCTGGACGAAGCGGGGGGGGCACGCGCGCCTCGCGATGGAAGCTTCGGAGCTGATCAAGCGACACGTTGCTGACGCCGATCAGGCGGACCCGGCCCCCGTCGTGGATGGCCTCCATCGCACGCCAGGCCTCCCGATCGGCCGCACCCAGCCCGACCCGCCGAGTCGGCCCGTGGAGCAGGTACGAGTCGATCTCCGAGACGCCCAGATGTTCGAGCGAACTCGCGAAGGACTGTTCAACCTGGACCCCGACCGGAGCCTGCGGGTCATACGGAAGGCGATGATCCTGCCCGTCCTTGAACGTGAATTTGGTCTGGAGGAAGAGGTCCTCGCGCTCCAACATGCCGCTCTCGATCGATGCCGTGACGGCCTTGCCGACTTCGGCTTCGTCGTAGTGACGTCGCTGGTTCGCGGTATCGACGCCGCGAAAGCCCTGATGGAGCGCGAGCTCGGTCAGGACTTTCGTCCGTCGCGCCTTCCACGCGGTCCCGTAGAGGAACCGGGGGACGCGGACGCCGTCGATCAGCAGGCTCTGATGGTCCATCGATCCCTCCAGTGCGTGACGAAACCGGAGCCCATTGTAGCAGCCGCTCCGCAACGAAGGCCGGCCGAGACGCGGCGACGTGGTGCGTCTCCCCGCGGAACCCGCAGCCGACGCCCTCGCCCTCGCCCTCGGGTGAATCATTCTGCCGCGGCGAAGGGGTCGGCCGGGATCGCCAGGTCCATCATCAGCAGCTTGAAGTCGTCGCGACCGCGGAGCGGGTCAAGGTCGGAGTCGGCCTGCATGTGGGGGAGGTCGCGGAACCCGGCGGCGACGGCCCGTCGCAACGCCTCCATCGCCTGATCGGCCTGGGCCCGGCCCTCGCCGTCCGCCCCACTCGACCCCGGCGCGGCGGGCGTCGCGGAGAGCAGCGAAAAGAAGCACGCGACGTTGTAGAGATCACTAGACTCCATGGCCGGGAGGCCCTTCAAGACCTCGACCGCCTTGCGGAACGCATCCGCCGCTTCGGAGGCCCTGCCCTGTTGAGTCTGGGCCATCCCGAGCCTCGCGAGGGCGATCGAGAGGCCGCGCCGGTAGTTGGCGTCGGCGGGATGGTCGTCGACCAGCTTCCGGTTGATCGCCAGGCCCGCGCGGCACTCGGACTCCGCCATCCCGAGCCGGCCCGTCTGAAGGAGCAACAGGCCGAGGTCGTTGTGGGTTTGCGCCAGCTCGCCCATCAGGGCGCTGACGGCGGGGTTCTCGTCGGCGAGCTTCTCGAGGAGCGTCATGGCCTCGCGGTAGTCGGCCTCCGCGTCCGCGAGCCGGGCCGAATGGTTCAGCAGCCAGCCGCGCCTGTGACGAGTCGCCGCCAGGTCGCTGCGGAAATCGGGGACGGCGGGGTTCTCGCCGGCGAGCTTCTCCAGGATAGTCAGGGCTTCGCGGTACTCGGCGTCCGCGTCCGCCGGATTGCCTTTCGACGACAGCAGGTCGCCGGTCCGTCGGCGCGTGCTCGCCAGGTCGTGGAGGGCTTCGTTCGAGGCCCCGGGGCCGGCGGCCACCGCCTCCTGATCGGACCGAGCCAGCTTGTAGGCTTCCAAGGCCGCGGAGAGCTCACCCCTCCGGGCCAGGAGCGAGCCGAGGGCGGACCGGCAAGCCGCCAGCGCGGCCGGCGCCGGTCCGTCGGCGCCGGCCAACAGCGACTCCGCTCGTCGGTAGGCGGCCAGCGCGTCGTCCGTGCGACCCGTAACCTCCAGCAGCGATCCGATGGTGGTCAGGCTCCGGCCGACCTCGACGACCGCCACGGCGTCGGCCCCGGGCTCCGCCGCCAGGGCCTCCCGCGTCGCGAGCACCGCGCGGTGCGCCGCGAGGGCGTCCTCCGAACGGCCGACCTTCCAAGTCAGGTCGGCCAGTTCGTAGTTCGATCGCGCCAGCGCCCGCCGGGACGCACCGTCGGCCTCGTCGCCGAGCAGGGCGCCGAGCTTGCGGCGGTAGAAGTCGGCCGCCGACTCCAGGAGCCGGTCGCGCAGCTCCTTGAACTGGTCCTGCTTCAACAGGAAGTCCTCGCTCACGCCGGTGTGGAACGTCTTGATCGCGTCGACCGCCAGGTTATAGCGGGCCTGCACGGCGGCCTTCGAGCGGGTCAGGCCGGCGTTGGCGTCGGCCAGCGCGGCGCCGGCCCTCGTCTCGCGGTCCAGGGCGTCCGAGAGCTGGGCGTTGGCCGACGCCTGCACCGCCAGCACGGCGAACAGCCCGAGCACCCCGGCCAGCCCGGCCGCCGTCGCGCCGGTGACGCCGGTGCGGTGCCGGGTCAGCCAGCGCAGAAGCGTCCGCGTCCACGGCTCCGCCCACGCCGCCACCGGCTCGTCGGCCGTCCACCGTTCGACGTCATCGGCCAGCGCCCGGCAGGTCGCGTAGCGGTCCTCGGGATGATTCGCCATCGCCTTGAGGCAGACGGCCTCCAGGGCCCTGTCGATCGACGGCGCGACCTGCCGCGGCGGCGGGAACTCGCCCCGCTGCACCTTGCGCAGCACCTCGCCGATCTCGCCGTCGAAGGGCACCCGGCCGGTCAGCAGGCAGTAGAGGGTGGCGCCGAGGCTGTACACGTCGCTGCGCGGCCGAGTTCGCCGGCCGCCTGTTCGGGGCTCATGTAGGACGGCGTGCCGAGCGCCGAGCCCGGCAGCGTCTCGGCCGAGCCGCTCACCTAGGACAGGGTGCGGCCGTCGCTGTAGGTGCCCAGGCCGTAGACCGGCACGATCCCGGGGTGTTCCAGCCCGCCGGTGACCTCGGCCTCGAGGAGGAACCGCTGGCGGCTGACGGGGTCGTCGGCGTGAGCGTCGAGGATTCGCTTGAGCGCCACCTCGCGATGCAACTCGGCGTCCAGGGCCACGAAGACGGCGCCCAGCCCGCCGCGGGCGTGCGGCCGGAGGACGCGGAACCTTTGCCCCTCGCTCGTGGCCTCGCCGACGGCGTAGGTCGCCGTGCGGTCGGCGTCATCGCCGGGCTGGATCGTGGCCGAGCCGACGTGGAGCAGCGTGCCGCCGAGACCGGGATCGTCGATGCGAGCCAGGCTCTCGCGGGTGGAACGGCCCACCGGGATCGCGGCGAGACTTCGGTCCACGTCGCCGCCATGTTTCTTGAGGTGGCGTGCCACGAGGGCGTCCACGGCGGATCGATCGTCGACATCGAGGTCGCCACGTCCGACGAGGTGGTCGGCCAGGGCAACGGCCTTGTCCAGCGTCCAGGCCTGGAAGGCGGCCACCAGTCGGCCCTGGTCGATCAGGCCGTTCTGCAGCGCAAGCAGGCCGAAGAGCAGGTTGCGCTCGGTAGCGATTCCGGCCATCGGGGGACCCTCATGCGAGGCCGGCGGTGGGCGACGGGCCCCCGACGCCGGGGACCTCCAGCAGAATGCGCTGGATCGGTGGGATTATCTCATGATGGCTCACCCCATGCAGCCCCGCAGCGGCCGACCGGATATGACGATTGCTAGGTCGTGTTGACGTCTAGGGGGGACGACCGGACTGGAGCCGACCGCCATGCGATACAGGATCACCGACGAGATCTAGGCCGTCTGGGGACCGATGGTCGAACGATGCCGCTCGCGGCTCGGCCCCGGTCCGGAGCTGGCCGACCGCATGTTCATTCGAGGCCGGCCTCTACCGGGCCCGCACCGGCGTCCCCTGGCGCGACCTGCCGGCGGAGTTCGGGGCCTGGGACGCGGTCTTCAACCGGCTCCGCCGCTGGATCCACTCGGGGCGGCTCAAGCGGCTGTTCGAGCTGACGGCCGAGCGGGCCGAGTGCGAGGACGCGAGTCGGCTGATGATCGACTGGACGGTCGTCCGCGCCCATCAGCACGCCGCCGGGGCGCGGCGCGAAAAGGGGGCGCGGAGCCGCAGGCCCTCGGCCGGTCGCGCGGCGGCTTCACGACGGACGCGGTCCGCGACGTCGTCCTCGACGCCCTGCGGGTCATCCCGAACCGCAAGGAGCCCTGGCCCTGGCACGACGAGATGCGCGAGACCTACAAGCAGCGGAACCGGGTGGAGCGGGCGTTCGCCGAGGCCAAGCAGTTCCGCCGCTTCGCCACAAGGTATGAGCAGTTCCGCCGCTTCGCCACAAGGTATGAGAGGTGAAGGACGTCTATCTCGGCGTGGCCTATCTCGTCTTCGGATTCATCCACGTTCGGAAGCTCGCCGAATCCGTCAACACGCCGTAGTAGCTTGTCGCGAAGATGAGTCCCGAATCTGCGCGAAGTCCCCGCGGGAGAGCTTCGCGCGGATCAACCACCTGCCCCTATCGCAGATGAAACACCATCCGAGCCGCGGAAGCCTCGCGATGGAGAAACAAAGTTTCGGGTGGAGCGACGACTTCCTACTGGATTTTTTTGGCGTCCGGCGAAGCGGCATCGCCAAGTATGAACTATAGTGTTTAACAAGTCGACCCGATCCAGGGGCAGCGTTCCCCCCGTCGCCGCGCGCCTCGCGCTAGTGCACCTGTATTAGTGGCTTTCTTGTAGGCGAACGCCCAATGCAGGCCCAACACCGTTCAGCACTCTCAAGGCGCCGGGGAGACTAAAGTGACGATGCAGAGCGGACCCATCCCCCCGACTGCCTCGACGATCCAGCTGGACGGTCGCGAACTCGCGGGCGTGCGCGGATCGCTCGGCGGCCCGCCTTCGGACGCCGCACCCGCCGGCGAGGCCCAGCCGCTGCGCAGCGTCCATACCAGCAACTTTTCCGCGATCCTTCAGGAACTCGGGATCTCCGTGCTGGTTACGACCTACCAGGCCGGCAAGTTGGTGATGCTCCGCCCCGACGGGAATCGCCTTAACACGCATTTCCGCGGCTTCGGCAGGCCGATGGGCCTGGCGGTGGACGGGGATCGGCTGGCCATCGGCACGGCCGCAGAGATCTGGGAATACCACAACTCCCCGGCCGTGGCCCGCCGCCTGGAGCCGGCCGGCAGCCACGACGCCTGCTTCTTGCCGCGCTCGTCGGTCTGCACCGGCGACGTCCAGATTCACGAGATGGGCTGGGCTCGTTCCCGCGGTGATGACCCCGAATTGTGGTTCGTCAACACGCGCTTCTCCTGCCTGTGTACGCGAAGCGACAAGCACAGCTTCGTACCACGATGGCGGCCGCCGTTCATCTCGGCGCTGGCGCCTGAGGATCGCTGCCATCTGAATGGGCTCGGCATGGCGGGGGGCCTCCCGGCGTACGTCACCGCCCTGGGAACGACCGACACGCCCGCCGGCTGGCGGGCCGACAAGCAGGACGGCGGCGTCATCCTGGACGTGCCCTCGGGAGAGGTCATCGCCCAGGGCCTGTCGATGCCGCACTCGCCGCGCTGGTACGACGGCCGCTTGTGGGTCCTTGAGTCAGGCCGCGGGGGCTTCGGCTGCGTCGACCCCGACACGGGAAAGTATGAAGCGATCGCCGTGCTCCCGGGTTTCACCCGCGGCCTGGACTTTTGCGGACCGCTGGCCTTCATCGGCCTGTCGCAGGTGCGTGAAAGCGCCGTCTTCAGCGGCATCGACGTCGCCGAGCGGCCGCTGGCGGAGCGCTGCTGCGGCGTCTGGGTTGTGAACATCGAGACGGGTCGGACTGTCGCGTTCGTGAAGTTCGAGGACGCGGTCCAGGAGATCTTCGCCGTGCAGGCGCTCCCCGGAATGCGACACCCGGACGTCATCAACGATCAGCCGCGCATAATCTCCGATTCATTCGTCGTGCCGGACGAGGCGCTGAATCTCGTACCTGGTCTGCTCCGCCATGACGCCTGATCGACCGGGTTTTCTCCTTTTAGAACGGTCCATTTGATGAAATCGACGCATTCGTCCCGCGACGCTTCCGGTCCCCGGATGGATGTTTCGCAAGTTCACCGGTGCGACGCGTCTCGGCGGCGATCGCGACGCCGGAACGCGCCGCGGTTGGAGTTCCTCGAGGATCGGGTGGTGCCGACGGTCCTCCTGGTCACCACCCTGAGCGATGAGATGGTCGCCGGCGCCGGCCTCTCCCTGCGCGAAGCCATCCGGGCGTCCGTGACGCGCACCTCGGTGGACGGCTCGCCCGTGGGCACCGGCGACGACGTCATTCAGTTCGATTCGAAGTTGGACGGCGGGACCATCTCCCTCTACACCGCCCCGATCACGACGCAAGCCGGCCTTTCGGGCTTCGAGGTCGGTACGACGCTGGTGATCGACGGCGAGACCGGATTATCCCGAGGCATCACCATCGAGCGCGACACGAGCGCCGCCCAGTTCCGCTTCTTCCATGTCACTTCGACCGGCAACCTGACCTTGAAGGGCTTGACGGTCCGCCGATTCGCGGCCCGGGGCGGTGCCGGCGGCAGCGGGGGCGGCGCCGGCGGCGGCGGTGCCGCAGGCCTGGGCGGGGCGGTCTTCAACCAGGGCTCCCTGACGCTCCTCAACAGCACGCTGACGGGCAACACCGCCCAGGGCGGCGCCGGCGGCAATCGGTCTGCCAACGAGGGGCCGGGCAACGGCGGCGGCGGCCTGGGAGCCCCGGGCGGTGCCGGGGGGACGCAGGTCGGCGGCGGCGGCGGCGGGCCCAATGCCGGTTCCGGCGGCAACCCCGCCGAGAACGGTTACAACGGCGGGTTCGGCGGCGGCGGCGGCGGCGGCGGCAAATATCAGTTTCTCGTTCCCCTCGTCGGTAGCGGAGGCGCGGGCGGGTTCGGCGGCGGCGGGGGGGGCGGCGGCTCCGACGCCTATGGAGCCTTCCAGGCCAACTTCAAGGGCGACAGCGGCGGCAACGGCGGATTCGGCGGCGGCGGCGGCGGCCCAGGCCACGACAATCAGACGGGGCACCCGAATCCTGGCGCCGGCGGGTTCGGCGCCGGTAACGCCGGCGAGGGCGGCGGCGGGGGCGGCGGGGCCGGCATGGGCGGCGCCATCTTCAACCTCTCGGGCACCGTCGTCATCGCCAACAGCACCTTCACCGACAACGCGGCCATCGGCGGCGGCGGCGGCCGCGGCGTCATCGCCGCGGGTGTCACCGGCGTGAGCGGAGCGGCCGGCAAAGGGCTGGGCGGCGTCGTGTTCAACTACAACGGCACCGTCACGATCTCCAACAGCACCCTCTCCGGCAATTCCGCGGACCAGGGCGGACGCGGCATCTTGAACCTGCGCAACGGCAACGCCCCGGCCCAGTTGGTCCTCAACAACACCATCGTCGCCCAGGGCGACGCCACCGTGTCCGACGTGCTCGTCCAGGTGATCAATAGCACCGTGATCGATCCGGCCGCGGTCAGCGGCACGGCCAATCTCATCCGCACGATCGTCGGCCCGGCCAGCTTGACGGGCACGGTCTCGGGCGATCCGAAGATTGGTTCTCTGGAACGCAACGGCGGTCTGACCCCGACCCTTGCGTTCGAGTTCGACAGCCCGGCACGCAATGCGGGCAATCAACTCGTGGCGACGCAAACGGATCAGCGCGGTGCGAGCCGAGGCAGTCGCCCGGACATCGGCGCCTATGAACTTCGCCAGGGATTCTCCCTGATCGTCAACACCGCGGCGGACGAGACCACCAACAGGAGTACGCTGTCCTTGCGCGAGGCGATCGGCCTTGCCGACGACACGCTCGATTTCAGCGCGCTCTCCCCCGCGGAACAGGGCCAGGTCATTCCCATCTCCGACTTCGACAGCACGATCAGCTTCGCGACCAGTCTGGCAGGCGCGACGATCACGCTCTCCACCGCGGGCGATGGCCGCGCCGGACCGTCGGCGTTCGCGGTCAACAGCCCGATCGTCATCAATGGTCCCGCGGGCGACAGCGGCGTCACCCTATCCGCCGCGGGGACGGCGATGCGCCTCTTCGCCGTGGCGAGCGGAGGAAGGCTGACGCTTCGGAACCTGACGCTCGTTGGGGGCACCGCCCAGGGATCCGCCGGCGGAAGCGGGGACGGCGGCGACGGAGTCGGAGGGGCCATCTACAACGAGGGCCGGCTGTCGATCTTCAACAGCACTCTGACGGGCAATACCGCCCGGGGTGGGATCGGCGGTTCCGTTCTTGGATTCGGCGGGGACGGCGGCGACGGCCAGGGCGGTGCCGTGTTCAATGAGGCGGGCACCGTCGTCATCATCAACAGCACCTTCACCGGCAACTCGGCCATCGGCGGCGCCGGCGGCACCGCTCTCTTCCTCGATGGCGACGACGGCCAGGGGCTGGGCGGCGGACTTTTCAATCACAATGGAAGCCTTACGGTAACCAATAGCACGTTCTCCATGAACAACGTGGTCCAGCCGCTTGGCGCGACGCTGATCGCGGCCGGCCGCGGCATCTACAATCTCAACGACTCGAACCCCACCGCGTACACGTCCATAAGCAGCACCATCATCGGCCAGTCCGACATCTTTATCGAGGACTTCACCGGCACGGGTAGCCCTGCTCAAGGCAGCAACAATGTGATCCGAAGGATGAGCGGCGGCCTCTTCTCCTCCACCATCACGGCCGATCCTCTGCTCGGCCCGCTGCAAAACAACGGCGGCCCGACGCAGACCATGGCCCTCGTAGGCAGCAGCCCGGCCATCGACGAGGGGATCAGCTTCAACGTGGCATTGACCGATCAACGCGGCGTGCCTCGGAATGTGTACAGGGTGGACATCGGCGCCTATGAACGCACCAACTTCCACCTGATCGTCAACACCACGGCCGACGAGACCACGATCGAAAGCACGCTGTCCTTGCGCGAGGCGATCAACCTCATCAATGGCGCACTCTCTCTCAGTTCGCTATCCGCGGCGGAACTGGCCCAGGTCCTCGCGGCCGACACCGATCGCATTTCCTTCGCCGGCAACCTGAACGGCGGCACGATCACGCTCTCGACCGTGGGGGACGCCAGCGTCGGGGCGTCGGCGCTGCTGGTTTCCAGCGCCATCGCCATCGAGGGCCCCGGCGGGGATTGCGGCGTCACCCTGTCCGCCGCGGGGGTGCCGATGCGCCTCTTCTACGTGACCAGCACCGGCAGCCTGACCCTGCGGAATTTGACGCTCAGCGGCGGCACGGCCCGGGGCGCGGCCGGCAGCGGGGCGGGCGCCGGCGATGCTGGTCGGGGCGGTGCGATTTATAACGATGGCTCGCTGACCGTCCTCAACAGCACCTTCACCGGCAACTCCGCCGAGGGAGGCGCCGGCGGTTCGGGCGGCGGTGCCGGGGGGGACGGCATGGGGGGCGCCATCTTCCATGAAGGGAGCGACGATTTCCGCCGCTCCGTTTACATCATCAACAGCACCTTCACCGGCAACTCCGCCATCGGCGGATCCGGCGGTTCAGGTGGAACAGCGGGCAAGGGGCTGGGCGGCGCACTGTTCAACCACAACGGCTATATCTCGATCGACTACAGCACCTTCTCCGGCGACACGGTGACCCAGGGCGACGGCTCGACGCTGTTCGCGGCCGGCCGCGAAATCTACAGCCTCGACGATTCGACGTCCCTCTCTGCCGGTGTGGACATTGACAGATCCATCGTCGGTCAGAGCGACACCAGCGTTTCCGAGGTGGTGGGCAGCGGCGGCGGCGAAGATATTGGAATGCTCAGGGCCTTTGCGAGCTTGATCCGCACGCCGACCTTTGCAAAACCCGAAGATAGCAATTGGTTTACGTCCATGGTTCCCGACGGCGACCCTCGGCTCGGCCCCCTGCGAGACAACGGCGGTCCAACCTGGACCATGGCCCTTTTGCCCGGCAGCCCGGCGATCGACGTCATGACCGTCGACTCCGGCAACCGTCTGCGGACGGACCAGCGCGGCGCCTACCGGCTTCTCCCCGCGGACATCGGCGCCTTCGAGGTCCGCCCGACGCTCAACATCATCGTCAACACCACGGCCGACGAGGCCGTCGACACCGATGACGGCACGCTCTCATTTCGCGAGGCGATGAACCTGGTCATCGGCACGCTCAAGATCAGCGACCTGTCCGACGACGAGAAGGCCCAGGTCTCCGCCTCCATCTCGATCGTCAGCACGATCACCTTTTCCGGCAGCCTGGACGGTGAAACGATCACGCTCAACGCCGTGGGCGATCAGAACTTCGGGCCGTCGGCTTTTCTGGTCAACAACCGGATCGTCATCGACGGTTCCAGCGGCGGCAGCCGGATCACGCTGTCGGCCGCAGGCACGACGATGCGCCTCTTTCGCGTGGCGAGCAGTGGCAATCTGACATTGCAAAACTTGACGGTCAGTGGCGGCAAAGCCCAGGGGTTCGACGGAGGCACCGCCGGCATAGGAGGTGCCGGCGGCGGCGGGGCCGGCCTCGGGGGCGCGATTTTTAATCAGGGGTCGTTGACGATCCTCAACAGCACCCTGACCGGAAATTCCGCCCAGGGTGGCGACGGAGGGTGGCGGGCCTTCTTGCTGAACGCCTACGGCGGCGGCGGAGGCGGCGGACTGAATGCCGCCGGCGACGCGCCGTACGACAGGAGCGACACCCATCACCCGGGTTGGGGCGGCAACGGCGGCGGTAACTTCCCCTATTCCGGCGCGGCCCGTGGCGTCGATTTCTCCTCGTCCTATATCAACGGACGGGACGGCGGGTTCGGCGGCGGCGGCGGCGGCGGGTTCGGCGGCGGACTCACCGCCACGAGCGGAGCCGGCGGAGCGGGCGGGTTCGGAGCGGGCGGCGGCGGAGGCGGCGGCGGGTATGCATTCGGCGCCGGCGCCGGCGGCGCGGGCGGGTTCGGCGGCGGCGGCGGCGGGGGGAATCTCTCGGCCCAAGGCGCCGGCGGCTATGGCGGCGGCAACGCGGTAAATATCGGTGGCGTAAGCACCGCGGGGGGCGGCGCCGGGATGGGCGGGGCCGTTTTCAACGAAGCGGGCGTCGTCGTCATCACCAACAGCACCATCACGGGGAACACGGCCATCGGCGGCGACGGCGGCGGCGGCTACCCGCTCCCCACTACCAGAGCGGCCGGCAAGGGGCTCGGCGGCGGACTGTTCAACCACAACGGCACCGTCACGGTCACCGACAGTGACTTCACGGGCAACACGGCGGCTCAGGGCGCCGCCCTTCGCAGCCTCAGCGATTCGAATGGCAACACCACGGCCTCCGTCTCCGCCGCCGCCTACATCACCAACACCCTCCTCGGCCAGGCGCAGACGATCAACTTCGATCTCCTGCCCGACAAGACCTACGGCGACGGCGACTTCGTGATCAGCGCATCGGCGAGTTCCGGCTTGCCCGTAAGCTTCACCGCCAGCGGTGAAGCGAGCGTCCTGCTGATCGGCGACGTCTGGTACGTGCACATCATCGGGGCCGGCATCGCCACCATCACGGCGCACCAGTTCGGCGACGCGAACAACGACCCCGCGCAGGACGTCTCCCGGGATCTCATCATCGCCAGGGCCTCGTCCGTGACGACGACCATCGGTGACGGCCCGTTCATTTACGACGGCGGGGTCCATGCCGGCGGGTCCGGGACCGTGACAGGGGCCCGACTGGACGTCGACGCCACCTCGTTGACCTACTCGGCCCACAGCGATGGGACGGGCGTCGCCGACCTGACCAACGCGGGCGTCTACTACGTGACCGCCCATTACGCCGGCGACGACAACCACACCGCCAGCGACGGCGAGGCGGTCGCCATCGTGATCGGCAAGGCGACGGCCGCGATCACGGTCACGCCCTACGCGACGACCTACGACGGCGACACGCACACGGCGGCCGGCACGGCCACCGGCGTCGGGGGCGTCGACCTGAGCGGAAGCCTCAACCTGGGCGGCACGACGCACACCAACGCCGGCTCCTACGACGGCGACGCATGGAGCTTCCACGACCCCAGCGGCAACTACGAGGACGCCTCCGGGACGGTCGACAACGTCATCGCCAGGGCCGATGCGGTGATCGTCGTGACCCCCTACAACGTCATTTACGACGGCGGCTCCCACACGGCCACCGGCCTGGTCGGCGGCAATCCGTCGTCGGGGCTGAACCTGGGCGGTACGACGCACACCGACGCCGGGGACTACGGCGGAGACGTCTGGACCTACCACGACGCCGAGGGCAACTACAACGACGCCGCGGGGACCGTCCATAACTCGATCGCCAGGGCCGATCAGACCATCGCCTTCGGGCCGTTCGGTACGGCGACGTTCGGCGGCGGCCCGATTCCACTGGCTTCCGCGAGCACCTCCGGATTGCCCGTGGTCTTCAGCGTCGTCTCCGGCCCCGGCATGATCCAGGGCGGCAGCCTGGTCTTGCTCGGCGCCGGCACGATCGTCGTCCAGGCTTCCCAGGCGGGGGATGCGAACCACAACGCAGCCGTCGCCGTGCGGCGAGCCCTGGTGGTCGATAAGGCCGTCGCGACGATCGTGATCAATCCGTACGCCGTCACCTACGACGGCCAGGCGCATGCCGCGACCGGTGCCGTGACGGGCGTCGGCGGCATCGACCTGAGTTCCGGACTTGTGCTCGGTGGCACGACGCACACCGACGCAGGCTCCTACGACGGCGACGTCTGGACCTTCCACGACCCGAGCGGCAACTACGAGGACGCGGCCGGCGCCGTCGCCAACCGCATCTTCAAAGCCGACCAGACCATCACCTTCGGCCCACTTGGGCCGGTGACCTACGGGGCTGGTCCCATCACTCTGATCGCCACGAGCAGTTCCGGTCTTCCCGTAACCTTCAGCGTCCTCTCCGGCCCCGGCAGCATCCGCGACTCTACCCTCACGGCGTCGGGCGCGGGTCGTATAGTCGTCCGGGGCGCGCAGGCGGGCGACGGCAACTACAACCCCGCCTCCTTCGTGCATCAGACCCAGGTCGTCGACAAAGTGAACCCGACTTTGCCGGGGGTGGTCGCCGTCCGCGTGCGCTACGGGAACGGCAAGAGCCACGACCTCACCGATAGCTCGCGCGAGAGCCTCCCCTGGAGGATCACCGGCGTGGAAGTCGTCTTTAGCAAGGCCGTCTTCGGCACTGGCGCCAGCCTGATTCGCCACAGCCCCGCCCTGAGGCTCGCCGGCTTCCGTGGCAATGGCAGCAACACCCTCCGCTGGACATTCGCCAGGGCGGTGGAATCGACGGATCTCATGGTCCAACTCGCTTCGACTGGTACTAATCGCATCCGCGACGCGGCGGGCGGCGCGCTTGACGGCGACGGCAATGGAGTCGCCAGCGACGCCTATTCCCGCACCTTCAAGGTGCTGTACGGGGATTACGACGGCGACGGCAGTGTCACGACGTCGGACGCCGCGGCGATCCGCAATCTGGTCGGCAGAACGAACGTGTTCGCGGACCTGAACGGGGATGGCAGGGTCAGTCCCGCCGATGTACGAATCCCCCTCCGCCGCCGCAACATTCGCGACGCCATTCTGAACTTCGGCCGAAATTGGCGGATGATGAGTCGTGAGACGCATATCGCGGGGGCAACGAGCACCTCGAGCGGTCCCGGCAATCCATGACGCCCGCGCCGGGGCGACTTGTTTGCAAATCTTGTCCCATATTGCAGCCGTTGAGGCTGACGAGGATATCGTCCGGCTGGACGCCGGCCGAAGAGGACAGGCCCTCGACGTTCGAGGCCTGAAAACGATCTCCGCGCGATAGGCATATCGCTACGAGCAGCGACCTACCGCCCGTCGGCCGCGAGGCCCCGCCGATGTAAGGAGGGCCGGCGGGGAAGCGCAGCGGCAGCGGATCGGCGGGACGAACGGGTACCTCTAGATTGCGGCGCGAAACGCTGACCACGCCGACCGCCGCCAGGAGCGCCCTGACCGCAGGATCGACCTCGTCGGCCCAGAGCACCGGCTTAAGGCCCATTGCCGGCACCGGAAGCAGGGCCAGTTCGAAGGCCGGATCGACGCCGACAACCCGTGCGGGTGCGACCCGTCCGTCCGGCAGGCGGCCCGACGGTCGGCCGGGCAAGACGCTCGACTTGGCGACGACCCATGACGACAGGCGTCGAGGCTGACCTAAGGTCGTGTACCCGGCCTTGGCATAAATCTTACGGGCTTAATCGCCGAAGATGTCGTTCAACCCTCCAACCACGTAAGGATCTGCGCGTCGACTTGTGCGATCCCACGGGATCCGCCTCCGCATCCCTATCGATCGGCCGCCGCTAGTGGATGGTCGAACTCGTGGGGACGGTCGACTTCGCCAGCCGAAGGCGGCGTCTTCTTGGCGGGCGTAACTCCGTCGAGAATCGCGTACGCATGGCGAGGGGCGGCGATTTCGGCGAAAGCGGAAAATCTTGTAACCGATTCCGGCGTGGCGACTCTGTAACTGGAGACGCACGACGTTGCGTTCTCCCGGGGGACACGCCAATGCATCCATACTCAGAATCATGGACATCCAGAATCGGACGAGACGTCCCGGAATCGGATCGGCCCGCGAGACCGCACGATGAGGCGGCGGAACCCGCGGCCATCCCGGTCGCGCCTACGGACGAGGAGATCGTCCGCCGTGTCCTCGAGGGCGATACGGCCTCGTTCGAGCTGATCATGAGGCGGTACAACCAGCGGCTCTTCCGCGTCGTCCGCAGCATCATCGGCGGTGAGTCGGAGACCGAGGACGTGATGCAGGAGACCTACCTCCGGGCCTACGAGCACCTGGGGCGGTTTGAGGGACGCTCGCAGTTCTCCACGTGGCTCACGAGGATCGCCGTGCACGAGGCGACGGCTCGGCTGCGGAAACGACGCCTGCGGCGCATCGCATCGGATCGATCGGGGGCCGCGCCGCCGGCCGTCGATCGGGACGCCGTCGAGGAGGCGAGCCAGAGGGAGCTGGGGCGCGTGCTCGCCGCGGCCCTGGACGCCCTGCCGGCGGAGCTTCGCGTGGTCTTCACGCTGCGGGTGGTCGAGCGGCTCAGCACCGAGCAGACCGCCGAGTGCCTGAACCTGACGCCCGCCAACGTCAAGGTGCGGCTGCATCGCGCCCGGTCCGCGTTGCAGCACTGGATCGACCGGAAGATCGGAGAGGAGGCGCGGCGGCTATACGCGTTCGCCGGGGAGGATTGCGACCGGGTCGTGCGGCGGGTCCTGGAGCGGATCGGGCCGAGGCCCCCCGAAGCGGGGACGGTCGAATTCCTCCGCTGATTCGCGGATTCCCGCCCCCGCGTCCGCGAGACGAGACGAGACGGGGCCGGCGTCGCCTCCCGGACGCCGATCATCGGTCAGGTTGGAGGTCGCCGACGGGCGGCCCGGTATGTCTCCGGGCGGTCCGCGCGACTCGAGTCGAGGGCCTTGCGAGATGGCAGATGAGGAACCCCAGGCGGCGCAACCGCGACGCCCGAATTTCCGGGCGCAGCGCCAGGCCACGCCTGAGGAGGTGCTCCGGCGCAACTACGTCGAGCGCGTCAAAAAGGAGCGATCCCCTTACGACCTCGCCGACGACTACGATCGGCTGGCGGCCGCCTCCTACGAGGACGTGCCCGAGGAGGACATGCTGCGGCTCCAGTGGCACGGCCTCTACCACGACAAGCCGAAGATCGGTTTCATGATGATGCGGATCAAGCTCCCCAACGGGATGCTGACGCCCGCCCGACTTCGGCTTCTCGGCGAGCTCGCCGAGCAATACGGTCGGAGCGTCGCCGAGCTGACCACCCGGCAGGACGTCCAGCTCCACTGGATCCAGCTCTCGGCGCTGCCGGAGATCCTCGCGCGGCTCGACGGGGCCGGCCTGACAACTCGCGGCGGCTGCGGGGACGTGCTGCGGAACATCACCGGATGCCCGGCCTCCGGGGTCGACGCCGAGCAGCGGTTCGACGCGACGGCGGTGGTCCTGGAGGCGCATCGGCGGTTCTCCGGCAACCCGGACTTCGGCGACCTGCCCCGCAAGCACAAGTGGTCGATCTCGGCCTGCCCGTACCACTGCAACGGGCCGGAGGTCCATGACGTCGCCCTGGTCGGCACTCACCAGGACGGATGGCCGGGGTTCGCCGTCTGGGTCGGCGGCGGCCTGTCCTCGTCCCCCCGGATCGGCAAATCGCTGGGCGTCTTCGTGGCCCCGGACGAGGCCCTGGACGTCCCCCGGGCGATCATGCAAGTCTGGAGCGCGGACCTGAACTACCGGATGTCCCGGGCGAAGGCCCGGTTCAAGTTCATGGTCGACGACCACGGCCCGGCGAAGATCCGGGAGCTGGTCGAGGCGCAGCTCGGCCGTCGCCTGACCGACCTCGAGGAGGACCCCCGCCCGATCGGCCGGACCGACCACATGGGGGTGCGCCCGCAGGTTCAACCGGGGCTCTTCTACATCGGCTTCCCGGTCCATCTCGGCCAGCTCCGAGCCGAGCAGATGATCCGGACCGCCGAGGTCGCCGAGTCGCTCGGCGGCGAGATCCGCCTGACCCGCGAGCAGAACCTGATCCTCACCGGGGTCCCCGAGGCCCGCGTCGAGGAGACCCTGGCCCGGATGCGCGACGAGGCCGAACTGTCGCTGGACGTCAACCCGATCCGGGGCCACAGCATCGGCTGCACCGGCGAGCCGCACTGCAACTTCGCGGTGGGCGAGACCAAGGGGAAGCTCGGCGAGATCATCGAGCACCTGGAGGGGCGGCTGGGCGCGGCGGCGGCCGACCTGCGGCTCCATCTCGACGGCTGCCCGCACGCCTGCGGCCAGCACTGGGTCGGCGACATCGGCATCCAGGGGACCACTCTCAAGATCGACGGAGTCCGGGAGGAGGCCTACGACCTGCTGCTTCGGGGCGGCCTCGGGGCCTCGGCGGGCGTCGGCAAGGCCGTCGTGCGCCGCGTCCCGAGCCGGGAGGTGAAGTATTACGTCGAGCGCCTGCTGATGGGCTATCTCAGCGACCGTCGGGACGGAGAGCCGATTCAGGCGTTCTTCTCCAGGTGGTCCGACGAGGAGCTCGCGGCCCTGGCCCGGGGGGACTCGCTGGCGATGAACTGGAACTTGTGACCGGGCCCCGACAAAGGCGCCCGCCCGACCCCGGGCGGGCCGCGGCCCCTTGAAGATCGAAGATCGCGGAGACGACGGCCTGATGAGCGGTTCAGCGGAGACGGAAGGGGATCAAGGATTCGTCATCGACGACTTCGAGGCCGGCGAGTTGGCCGTCGAGTTCGACGACAAGGAGCCGGAGGACCTGCTGGAGTGGGCCTTCGAGTGGTTCCACCCGAGGCTGGCGATCGTCACCAGCTTCCAGATCGACACGCTCGTGCTGCTCGACATGGCCTGGCAGATCAACCGCGACGTCCGGGTGATCACCGTCGACACCGGCCGCCTGCCCCAGGAGACCCACGACCTGATCGACCAGGTCCGCGCGAAGTACGAGATCGACGTCGAGGTGCGCTATCCCGAGACCATCCACGTCGAGGCGATGGTCCGGCGCAATGGCATGAACCTCTTCCGCGAGAGCGTGCCGAAGCGACTGCTCTGCTGCCACGTCCGCAAGGTCCTGCCACTGCAGCGGGCGCTCGAGGGCCTCGACGCCTGGATCACCGGCCTGCGGCGCGACCAGTGGGCCACCCGGTCCAACATCCGCAAGATCGACCTGGACCACGACCACGGCGGGATCGTCAAGCTCAACCCTCTGGCCGACTGGACCCACGACGACGTCTGGGAGTACGCCCGCAAGTACGACGTGCCGTGCCACCCCCTCTACGACCGGGGCTACACGAGCGTCGGCTGCATCCCCTGCACCCGGCCGATCCAGCCGGGCGAGGACAGTCGGGCCGGGCGCTGGTGGTGGGAGACCAACGCCCCGAAGGAATGCGGCATGCACTGCCCGATCGAGAGCGGCGGATTCGAGCACGAGGTCCACGCGATCCTCGGCGAGCAGGCGGAGCTTCGGAACCTCGGCAAGTGAGCCGACCATCTTCGCCGCCGGGGCCGCCCCCGGCGGCCCTTCGCCCGGAGCCCCCCGCCATGCACCTCGAGCCCGAGGATCAGGAGTACCTCCGAGCCGAGCTCTTGGCGTTCCTCGACCGCCTGGGCGACCCCGAGGCCCGCCGGCCGTACGACCCGCTGCCGGCCGCCGTCGAGGCGGCCGAGGTCCCCGACGACCTGCTCGAACCGCTGGGTCGGGTGCTCGATCTGAGCCTGAGCAGCGGTCGCCTGCGGAGGCTGCACGGGCCCGCCGCCGAGATGAGCGCCAATCGGCTCTTCCGGCGCACCCCGCAGGGCCGGGCGATCCGCGAGACGCTCGACGAGGCCAACCTGGCGCTGACCGGACTCCGGGGCCAGTCGATCCGCTCGATCGACTTCGCCCCCCGATCCCCAGGGACGCTCACGCTGAGCATCGAGACCGACCGCTGCCGCGCCCGGTTCGTCGTCGATGCGGCGGGCGTCCGCTGCCAGGGCGTGGAGCTGGACCTCTGATCTCGGCCACGTCGGCCTCGTCGCCACCGTAATCAGTATTACTGGCGCAATGAGATCTGATTGCCGATCTATCACAGTACTCGACACCGTCGCCGTCGGCACCGTCACGCGCATTTCGACGGCCTCCCGCCAGCGACCAGATTTGCCCATCCCGACGGCCCGACACGCGGCGAGGCCCGCGAATCAGGGGCCGATGCCGCGCCCGCAGGTCGATCCCGATCGCCACATCGACCCGCCGCGCTCGGAATGTCCGAATTCGAAGTCGCCGCGCATCGACCCCTTGACGGAGAAGGGGGAAACGCGGCGTCGCATCTCAACGACAGGACACTGATTCATGCCACGCCTTTGGGCCTCGGGGCGGTCCCGTTTGCTCCTGCTCATGACGACGCTGTCCTTCGGCGGCGCGGCGTCGTACTGGTGGTGGAACACCCGGACCGACGTGTACACGGACAACGCGTACGTGGTCTGCAACATCACGCCGATCGCCTCCAACGTGACCGGCCAGGTGGTCGCCCTGTTCGTCGACGACAACATGATCGTCCAGCCCGGCGACCCGATCGCCCAGATCAACCCGGTGGAGTTCCAGATCGCGGTCGACCAGGCGCTGGCCGGGTACTACCAGGCCGGCCACGCCGCCGAGGCCGCCGAGGTGACTACGGACTTCACCACAGACGACCGCAAGTCGCTGCTGGTCGCCGCCCAGGCCAAGCGCGCCGAGTCCGAGCAGATGGTCGAGGCCGCCCGGGTGGCCGTCCAGACGCACACCCGGCTCCACGAGAAGGAGAAGGAGGTGCTGGCCGCGCTGGAGGCGCAGATGCCGGGCCTGGAGGCGATGCGGCGGAACGCCCAGTATTACTACGAGCGCTTCAAGAGCCTGGCCGAGAGCGGCGACATCCCCGGCCAGGAGTTCGACAATCGCGACGCCGCCTACCGCGCGGCGGTCGCCAAGGTCGAGTCGCTGCACAGCGACATCAAGGGCGCCGAGCGCCAGGTCCTGGCCAGCGAGCTGGAGCTCCAGGAGGCGCGCGTCCGCCTCGAGCAGAGTCGCAAAGCCCTGGCCAACACCGACGCCACGGTCGGCCGGGCCCAGGCCGAGCAGATGCAGCTCACCGTGGCCGCCGACACGGCCCTGGCCCTGCGCAACGAGCAGGCGCTGGCGGAGGCCAAGCTGCGGCAGGCCAAGCTCGACCTGAGCAACACGCTGATCCGCGCCCCGAGGGCCGGGGTGATCGGCCGCCGCACCATCCAGGTCGGCAAGACGGTCGAGGCCAACAAACCCTTCCTCAGCATCGTCCCGCTCGACTTCGACAACCTCTGGATCGTCGCCAACTTGCGCGAGAATCAGATGCCCGACGTCCGGGTGGGCCAGCCGGTGAAGATCGCGGTCGACGCCGTCTCCGACCGGACGTTCGACGGCTGGGTCGAGAGCGTGGCGGGCGGGTCGGGGGCGGCCTTCTCGCTGTTCCCGCCGGACAACGCCACGGGCAACTTCGTCCGCGTGGTGCAGCGCCTGCCGGTGCGCATCCGGTTCGCGCACGAACAGAACGTCGAGAACCGCATACGGCCCGGCATGTCGACTCGGGTGACGATCGACACGACGCGATACGTCCGCAAGGGGGCGCACGAATGGTGAACCGTACCCGGGTCCGAGCGGTGGAATCCGCCGCCCCTGAACCGACCCCGAGGTCCCGCCGCCGGCGGCCGGCCTCGATGCTCGCGGCCCTCTTGTTCCTGGCCGGCGTCCCGAAGGGCCTCCGCGCCCAGGAGCCGCCCGCCGCGCCCGCCGCGCCCGCCGCGGTCGTCGAGCCCCCCGCCGCGACGTCCGGCGAGCCGGCCCCCCCGCCGGTCCCGTTGCGGCTGGACGACGCCATCCGGCAGAGCCTGGCCAACGTGGAGACGGTGCAGGCCAACGTCGCGGTGCAGACGGCCTCGGTGGCCCGCTTCGAGGCCTTGAAGGAGTTCGTCCCCCTGATCAACCTCCCCCAGCTGGCGGTGGCCTTCAACCAGCTGGGCGGCCCCGGCAAGATCCTCATCCTGCCCGACGTCACCGGCGGTGCCCTTTTGGAAGGGAGCCCCGGGCTCCAGCAGGCGGCGCTCAATCGCGCCAACCTGTACTTCCCACTGGCCCCGTCCGGCCACATCACGGCGCTGCCGATCGCCGAGGAGGGCGTCCACGCCAAGGTGCTGATGGAGCAGCTGGTCCGGCGCTCGCAGATGATGCTGGCGATCCAGGGCTATTACCAGGCCAAGCAGATCGACTACGGCATCCGCACCGCCCGGCTGGGCGTCGAGCTGGCGGCCGAGACCCTGGCCCTGACCCGCCGCAAGCTCAGCCAGGACCAGGCCCACGACGTCGAGGTCACCGAGGCCGCCGTCAGCCAGGACAAGGCCCGCGTCCTGCTCAGCGACCTGGAGAAGGAATCGCGGATCACCCGGCGCGAGCTGGCCGTCGTGCTCCATCAAAGCCGACTCCTCGTGCCGCAGCAGGCGGCGGTCGTCCCGATCCAGGCCGACTACGCCTACGGCTTCGACCTGGCCGACCCCGACGAAGTCGACCTCCGCTGGATGCCCGACTTCCCCGGCTCGCGCGAGGAGGCCGTCCAGCTCGCCAAGCAGCAGCGGGTGGACGTAAGGCTCCGCGTGGTGGGCCTGCGGATCGCCCGGCTCCAGCAAAAGCGGAGCGTCCTGGGCCTGCTCGGCGAGGGCCGCCTGCCGGCCGAGCTGGGATTCAAGAACACGAGCCCCGGCCGGAACGGCGGGATCACCCTGGGCGCGATCTTCGGCTCCACCTACGGCCTGCCGGTCGTCGACATCGGCCTCTGGTCGGGCATCCGGGAGGCCCGGCTCGACGTGATCCAGTCGCAGCTCGAGCTGGAGAAGGCCCTGATCGAGGTGGGCGTGGACGCCGGCAACACCTGGGATCGCTGGCAGCAGCGGATCCGCGAGTGGGAGCTGAGCGAGTCCGAGCTGAAGCTCCAGGAGGAGCTGCTGGAGCGGATCGAGCGGCTGTACGAGCAGAAGCAGGCGATCTGGGTCGAAGTGCTCGGCGCGCGGGTCAACCTGCTCCGGGCCGACGCCAACCGCTGGACCCAGTGGTACAACCTGCAGCTCGCCCGCTTCAACATCCTCCGCGCCACGGAGCAACTGCTCGACTACGTGGAGCGGAAGCGGATCACCCGGCTGACGGCCTGGCAGAAGCCGCCGCCGGAGGGGATCCGCGACCGATGGACGCCCTGGCTGGCGTCGAAGAAGAGCACACGGACGTCGCTCGAGCTGAAGGAGGGGAGCCATGCGAAACGGTAGGGAGCCGCGCGGGGATCATTCGGGCCGGGCCGCGGCCCCCGGCGGGCCGAGGCGGGCGAGGCTGCTGGCGGCCGCGGTCGGAGGGGCCTGCGCCCTCGGGCTGGCGGGGCCGGGCGGGGAGTGCGCCGCGCAGTCGCCGTTCTCCGGGACTCCTGCGCGAAGCGGGGCGTTCACGATCCCCACGTCGCCCTCGCCAGCGTCCCCTTTCTCGCAACCTCCGTCGCCCGGGAGGCCCACGCGGCCCTTGCCGCCTGGTGTGCCGTCTCCCTTCGCGCGGCCGTCGCCGCTGGGAAGCGACGGACTCCCGGGTCTGCCCGTCGGGACGCCGGAGTTGCGAGGGCTCCCGCTGCCGCTCGTGGGCGGCGAGGACGAGGACCGTCGGGACGAGCTGCCGCCCCGGCCGGAGGTGGCGCCTGAGCTGTCGGCGGCGCCGACCGAGCCCGTCCCACGGTCCGCCCCGGTCCTGCTCAGGGCGGGCCTGACCGTGACCCTGCGGGTCTGCCAGTTGCTGCCGAAGGACGGCTTCAGCCCCGGGGAACGGCTGCTCAATGGCCGGCCCCCGATCCAGCCGGGCGATTGCTTCCTGGCCGAGGTGCTCGACCCGGACCCCCACCACCCGGTCCTGGTGGGGGGCACGGTGAGGGAGATCACGCCCCCCGGCCGGTTCGGCCGGCCCGGATACGTCAGCATCCAGATGACCCAGCTGGTCCAGGGCTCCGAGGGGAGGACCGGCCTGGCCCCCTGGCGGATGGACCTAGCCGACCGCCGCTTCGCCACCCGGATGCGCCGCGCCCTGTTGACGACCCTGCTGGGCCTGGAGGGGGCGGGGACCGGGGCCAGCATCGGGGCGCAATTCTCGGGCGGCAACATGTCGTTCATCGGCGGGGGGATGGGCGTCGGGGCCCTCGTGGGCCTCGGCTACGCCACCCTCCAACGCGGCACCGAGGCCAACCTCGAGCCGGGCGACACGTTCCAGATCGTCGTGGGGACTACCGAGTATCGACCGGTCTCCCGCGAATGGCAGACCATCCTCTATCCGGCCGCCGACCCGGGCGCCGGGAAGGTGAAAAAACGATGACGGCGGTTCAGATTCGCTGGCGGCTCCTCCTGGCGGCCCTGTCGATCACGGGCCTCGGCGCAGCAGGGTGTCGGCCTGTGAAGGCCCCGGCGGGCGCGCTTCCGCCGGCTTACACATCCAACCAGATCACCGACCCGGCGCTCGTCGCCGTCGCCGAAGGGATCAAGACCTGGGGCGCGGCGCAGGTCGACGCCGGCGGTAAGCCGCTGTACAGCCGGGTCGAGGTCCTCTCCCCGGTGCCCATCGTGCAGCCGTACGGCGTCGGCGTCTTCCAGCAGGAGCTGCGGCTGCCGGTGATCTTCACCACGGGGCCGGGCTGGTCCGGCCATGGCCTCGCGGAGAAGGAGGCCGCCGTCGCGCTAGCGTTCGAGCATATCTCGGCGGTGCTGAAAGACCTCGAACGCGAGCCGCCCCTCCAGCCGACCCTGACCGTTCAGACCCCGCAAGGCATGGAACTCACCTGGATCAACCGTCTCGACCCGAACGGAAAAAACGTGCATGGCGACGACTGAGGACGGCTGGGAGAACTCCGACGACGTCGGAACAGGCCGGGAGCCCGGCAGCGGGGCGGCGGGGAGGCCTTCCATGCCGTCCCGGGCCGCGAGCGTCCTGCTGGAGGGCCGACCGCTGGTGGGATTCGTGGCCGTCCTGCTCACCACGGGCGGCCACACGATGAACCTTCGCGAGTTGGGCGTGAGCCGGGGCTGGGTGGCCGCCGAGGTCTACGTCCTCCAGTCCTGCTACCTCTTCTGTCTGGCCCTGACGATGCTCGCCTGCCCGACCCTGGGGCGCGGCTGGTCCGCTCGCCGCGTGATGCTGTGGGGACTGGTGCTGGCGATGCTCGGCCCGGTCCTGAACGTCGTCGAGATCTGGGAGCCCCTGCTGGACTCTCTGGCCGGTCGAGCGCTGGCCGGCGTGGGGGCCGGCATGGTGATCTACTTCGCCCCGAACCTGCTCGGCCCCCAATGGGAGGGTCCGCTGGCCTGGTCCGTCATCCTCTGCCCCGTCGTCGGCCCGGGGGTCATCTCGGCCGCCACCATGACGTACGAGTCCTCGGACTGGCAGCACGGTTTCATATTCGAAGGCGCCATCGCCGCGATCGGCCTGCTGGTGCTGTGGTCGACGGCGGGGACGCCCGAATCCCGCTCGCGATCGCCCCGGGGATCGCTGGCCTACTTCCCCGGCCTGGTCGTGGCGTCGGCCTCGCTGGTCTACGTTCTGCACTGGGGGCAGCTGCACGGCTGGATGGAAGGCCCCGATATCACGGCCGCGACGGCCCTCGGCGCCGCTGCCGCGGTCGTCTCGCTCTACCTGGCCTGGCCCCAGCTGGACTGGCGGATCCTGGGCGAGAACTGGGTCCGGCTGGCCTTGTTCTTCTTCGGCGGCGTCTGCCAGTTCTTCCACGCCTACATCATGAACGTCTACGGCGGGACGATGGTCAACCTCAGCTCCTGGCAACGCGCCTGGCTGATCTGGCCCTTGCCGATCGGGATCGCCACGTCGCTTTTCGCCGCCGCCCTGCTCATCCCCCACCTGCGCCGGCGACGCGGCCGCGTGGTCCTGGGGCTGCCGGTGGCGATCGTCGGCCTGCTGCTGCTCTCCGCCGGCCTCGACGCCTGCTATCGGTGCATGATGGAATGGCCCTACTGGAGCATCCGCGACGTCGTCGACCTGAACTGGTTCTCGGCGCCGGGGCAATGGGAGTTGGCCCCGGGGCGTTTCCTGATGGGGACGGGCATCGGCCTCTTCATGGCCGCGATGGACGCGCAGTTCAGCCCCGACCCGGAGCGCGAGGAGGTCGTCCGACCGTTCCTGAACGTCGTCCAGTTCATCGGCGGTGGGATCGCCGCCGCCGTGCTCATCAATTTCATGATCATCGGCCACAAAGTCCACTACTCTTACTCGGCCGACCGCGACACCATCCAGGCCGAGGAGTTGTCGCAGCGCGGCGACCTCCTGACCGACGTCCTCCGCCAGGCCGGCCAGGACGCGCCGGAGCAATCATCGCAATTGCTGATGTATCGATTTGTGAACTACGAGGCCGACAACCTGATGTTCGCGACCATCTTCGCCGCGTTCCTCCTCGCCGCGCTCGTCGTGGTCGGCTTCTTCTCCGGGCTGTGGATCTGGCGCGGGCTGCACCGAACCTGATCGAGGACGCCCCCGCCTGGGCGGGAGGCGTCGGCGTCACTCGCCCAGGGGCGTCAGGACGATGTTGCGGAACTCGATGGGCGCCCCTTCGGACTGGAGCGAGATCGCTCCTCGGCGCACGCTGCAATTCGTCGCCTCGTTCACCAGATCACCGTTGACCTTCACCCGGATGGTGTCGCCCTTGCAGGTGATTTCCATGCGGTTCCATTCGCCGACCGGCTTCTCGGAGTCGTCGGTCAGGTTCTTATGGCGGCGATCCTCCTTGCGATTCGCCTCGTCGGGAACGTCGAGTTCGGTGCCGATGACCCAGAAGTCTCCCGCGTTGTCCTTGGCGAGCTGGACCTCGATCGACTTCGGCCAGACGCCCAGCGCCCGGGGCGTCGAGGTGTGCACGAGCACGCCGTTGTTCCCCGACTTCGCCCCCTCCGGCCAGCGCCACTCGACCGACAGGTCGTAGTCGGCGTACTCCTTGTCCGTCTTGAGGTAGCCGACTGGCTTGCCGGTGCACTTCAGCAGGCCGTCGACGACGCTCCAGGTCCCGGCCGGGTCGACCCCGTCCTGGTCGAACACCGCCGTCCAGCCGGCCAGATCCTTGCCGTTGAACAGCCGCGTCGGCTCCTGTTGAGCGAGAGCATAGGCCGGGAACGCCAGAGCGGCGAACAGGGCGGCGAAAGTCAGGGCGCGTCTCATGGCGGTTTCCTCGAAGGCGTCGGGAGGGAGAGTCCACGAAGGCTCCTCGACGCCGGGGTCCGACCCGTCGGGTCGCCCCGGCGTCGTGCGCGGATTATAACCGCCGAATGCGACGCCCGCACCGCCTCGCCGGACCCACGTCAGATCTCGCCGAGTGGCTCGGTCGAGTCGCCGAAGGCGTCGAGGTGGAGGCCGGCCTTGTCGAGCATGGAGAGGTACAGGCTGCACATCTTGCGGTTGGGCGACTTGAGGTAGTCGAGCACGCGACCCCCCTGGAGCTTGCCGCCTCCCCCGCCGACGAGGACCACGGGGAGCTGGGTGGCGTCGTGGGTGCCGCCGGAGAGCATGCTCGAGCAGAGCATGAGCATCGTGTTGTCGAGCGCGGTACGCTCGCCTTCCTGGGTCGCGTCCAGCTTGCGAGCGATGTAGGCGAGCTGGGCGGTGAAGAGCTGGTTGACCTTCAGCCAGTCGGGGGTGTCGGCGTGCGACAGCAGGTGGTGGATCATGTAATCCACGCCGAGCTGGGGGAACCGCAACGAGCTGTGGTCGTTGTTGAGCTTGAGCGTGGTGACGCGGGTGGCGTCGGTCTGGAAGCCGAGGACGAGGATGTCGCACATCAGCCGCATGTGCTCGCTGATGTCCTGCGGCACGCCGTCGGCCGGGCGGGGGACGTTCGGCTCGGCGAGGGTCGGCTTCCAGCCTTGCAGCTCGCCGCGCATCCCGGCGCGCTCGATCCGCTGTTCGACCTCGCGGACGGACTCCAGGTACTCGTCGAGCTTGCGGCGGTCGGCCAGGCTGACGTCGCGGCGGAAGTCGTTCGCGTCGGCGAGCACGGCGTCGAGGACGCTCTGGTCGCCCCGGCGGGCCTCGTCCTTGAACAGGCGGTCGAACGCCAGCGCGGGGAACAGCTCCAGAGGCGTCGGGCTGGTGGGCGAGCTCCACGAGATGTGGGAGCTGTAGAGCATCGAGTAATTCTTATGCACCGACGGGTTCGCCTGCTCGCAGCCGAGCACCAGGCTGGGGACCTTGGTGGCCCCGGCGTGGCTCTGGGCGAGGAGCTGGTCGAAGCTCGTGCCCGAGCGGATCTCGCCCCCGGAGGCCAGCGGCGCGCCCGAGAGCAGGTTTCCGGTCTGCGAGCTGTGGATGTTCCCCTTCAGGGCTTCCTCGTTGTAGAGGCCCTTGATGAAGACCAGCTTCTCGCGGAAGTCGTGGAGCGGAGCGAGCACCTGGCCCAGCTCCATGTCCTTCCCTTCGCCCTTCGCCCACCACTCCTTGCCGTGGAAGCCGTTGCCGGCGAACAGGACGCCCACCCGCACCGGGGCCTCGCTCGCCGGCCGGACCGTCGCCGACTCAAGGCCCCACACGTTGCGCGATTCGAGCCACGGCAGCGACATCGTGACGCCCACGCCCCGCAGGAACGTGCGACGGGAGAACTGGGGGTTCGGCATGGGACACCTCGAAGGTCGGGGAGGAGGATGAAGGAAAGGGCGACGCGTGCGTCGAGGTCGGTCAGGGGGCCTCGGCGACCACGGTCCCGGCCCCGCGAAGCTCGCGAAACTGCCGGCTGCGGACGATCGCGTCGACCGCGGCCGAGACCCGATGTTGCTCCGATTCGAGGCGTCGCTGGATTTCGTCGAGCAGGGGCTCGTCCGAAAGCTGCACGCCCCTCCCCAGCGCGTAGCCGAGGAGCTTCTTGCAGAACTGGCGCTCGATCGCGTCGCGACGGCTCGTCAGCAGGTAATCGCGAAGGCCGTCCCCGCCGACGAATTCGGAGCCGTCCAGGACCTTCGCGCGGGCGTCGACCGGCTGGCCCGAGACGTCGCGCTCGCGGAATCGGCCGATCGCGTCGTAGGCTTCGAGAGAGAACCCATAAGGGTCCATCTTCGCATGACAGCCGGCGCAGCGGACGTCGCGGGTGTGTTTCTCGACGAGTTGACGGACCGAGAGGCCACCCCCCGCCTCCTCGTCGTCGGGCAACAGCGGGATGTCCTTGGGCGGCTTGGGGGTGGGCTCGCCGAGCAGGACCTCGGTGATCCAGTTGCCGCGGAGGATCGGGCTGGTCCGCGACGCCCCGGACTGCTTCGCCAGGGTCGCCGAGAGGCCCAGGATGCCGCCCCGTCCGTACTTCCGAACCCCGTCCACTCGCCGCCACTCGGGACCGCTCACGCCGGGGATCGCGTAGTGGCCGGCCAGCGCCTCGTTCAGGAACGCATGGTCGGCGTCGTAGATCGAAAGGACCGACGCGTCGCTCTGGAACAGGTCGGCGAAGAAGAGGATCGCTTCTTCATACATCGCCCCCTTGAGGGCGGAGAAGGTCGGAAAGTGGCGTTCGCTCTTCTCGTCCTGCGCGTCGAAATCATAGATATGCAGCCACTGACATGCGAACTCCTCGGCCAGTCGCCGCGCGTCGGGGGATCGCAGAAGTCGCTTCGCCTGGGCCGCGAGGACGTCGGGGTCGCGCAGGCGGCCGGACGCGGCGGCCTCGCGAAGCTCGGCGTCTGGGGCCGACGACCGCAGGAAGTAGCTCAGGCGGTTGGCCAGCTCCCAGTCGGAGACGGGGCCCGACTCCGTCCCCTCGGGCGCTTTCTCCAAACGGTACAGGAAGTTCGGAGAGACGAGGATCCGGGCCATCGCCAGGCGGAGGGCTTCGTCGTGGGGGATCTCCTCTACCCGAAGTCGGGCGTAGAGGTCGCGCAGGTCGCGCCCCTCCTGCTCCGTCGTCGGCCGACGATACGCCTGCGAGGCGAACGCGACCAGGGCGTCGAGCTGCCGGGGTTCGGCGTCGACGAGCGCCTTGCGGAAGGCTTCGGCATGCTCGTGGATCGGCTTGCGGAAGGGCTCGAACAATCGGGGGTCGCTGTCCTGGGTCGCGTACTCCATGAGCTGCGCGAAGGCGTCGACCTGGGCCAGGGCGTCCTGACTGATGAAGTGAAGCTCCTCCCAAAGACGGTCCAACCTCGCGGTCTCGCTCTCGTCGAGCATCAGCCGGCGAAGGGGCTCGTCCTCGCGGTGGAACAGCGTCAAGGTCACCACCTCGTCGACCGGGACGATCTTCTCGTAACAGAGGGCCGGCGGGAACCATCGCCGAAACTCGTCGAAGGCGGCCTTGAGGCGGGCCGCGGCCGGATCGCCGGTCACCAGAACCGGGGCGTCGGGACGGAGCCCGACGGCGAGCGCAGGGGCTTCGGTCGAGATCCGAAGCTGGACGAAATCATCGCCCCCCTCCAGCGGCCGGACGATCCCCGTGCCGATCAGCTCGGCGCCCGCGACCAGCTCGGAAGGGAGCCGCACCGCGAGGGCCGAAGGGCTCCGCACGGCCAGGTCCTCGGGGGCGATCCCGTCCGCGACGGCCCCGGGACCGAACGCGACGGGGTCGAGGCCCCAGGTCGAATCGGCAGGTATCGGGCCGTTCCCCGGCCGGGCGGAAACGATCGGGCCCCCCAGCGACGTCAGATGATGATACAGCGCCACGTCGGCCGCCTCGGCCCCGGCGGGACCGGCGGTCAGCAGCCGTTGCACCTGCTCGGCGATCGCCTTCTTCTCCTCGGCGCCCGGCGTCGACAGCCAGCGGAAGAGGAGCGAGCCCGGGGGCAGGATGAGGCCGTCGGCGTCCTTGTCGGGCTCGCGGAAGGCGTGCCAGACGGACGCGTTCCCGAAGCCGTCGGCGTGCGGGTTCGCCGCCAGGGCGTCGCCGGTCACGTCCCGCGCCAGGTCCCAGGACCGCCCCCCTGCTCCGGCCTCGGAAACGGTCAGATCGACGGAGGTCAGGTCGCAGGCGTGGTTGCCGTCGCGCGGGGCGATCACGAGCGCGATCAGGTCGCCGGAGCCCAGGGCGATCGGGCCGAAGGGTCCGGCCTTGATCGGCGTCGCGCCGGCGGTGGCGCCCTCGGCGAGGATCAGCCGCGCGGCCCCCGGCGCATCTCCAGCCGCCAGGCCGTGCCGTTGCCGCATCCCGTATGGACGTGCTTCACCTCGGCCTGGACCTGATAGCCGCCGGCCGTCGGGCAGAGCCAGCCCACGCCGGCTCGGAGCGTCGGCGAGGGATGTGCGGCCACGCCGCGCCCCTTCAGCTCGCCGGGGATGTTGACGGTCCGGTCCGAGCCGTTGGCGACGATCGAGGGGGTCTCGGGCGATCCCCAGCCGTTCACGAAGTCGAACCCGCCGACGCTTTCGAGACGCTGGGTGAAGAGGTCGAGCGCGACTGTCGAGCCCGTGCCGATCCCCAGGCATTCCAGCCACGACCCCAGGATCTCCGGGTCGACCCCGTGCTTTCGCGCCAGGGCTTCGCGATCGAGGGCCTTCGGGTCGGTCGCGGCCTCGGCCTCGGCCGCCGCCTCCAGGCACTTCGCGGCCGTCGAGACGACCTGTTCGCGACGCGCGGCCATCCCTTCGGCGATGGCGCGGACGTCGCGCAAGGCGACCTCGGGACGGCCCGGCCGGGCGATCCGCAGGTTCTCCCAGACGACGACGTTGGGACGCATCGGGCCGTCCGCCGTCAGATGGATCGTGACCTCGCGGGCGGCGGGCGAATCCGGGAACTTGAAGCGGACGTCCTGGCGGGTGACGACGGGGTCGATCGCGGCGACCCACGGTTTCATGTGGCCGACGGATTGAAACTTCGTCAGGCCCTGCTGCCAACGCGCGACCTCGGCCGCGAGCGCCGGGGCGTCGCCCGGCCCGGCCGTCTTCCAGCGGGCGCGAAGCGGGTCCAGCAGCGGGGACGGCTCGCCGCCGTCGAGCAGCGCCGCGAGGGCCGCGAGATGACGAGCGTTGAGCCCGCGACGCCGGGCTACCGTCACGTAAGTCTCCCGCCCCTCGCCGACCGCCCTACGCTCCTCGAGCGCGGCGGCGAGATACTTCTCCAGGGGGAGCCGCCCCTCGGCGTCGGCGTACTCGGCGTAGAGGGCGCGGATCGAGGCCAGCAACTCGTCGGTCCAGTCGCGTCGGGTCTCGCCCGGCGAGAACCGAATCCCGTCCGGGAGCAGGACGGCGTGGGCGGCGATCCGCTTGGCGGCGTCGAGATACTTCCCGAGCATCGCCGGCGACATCGACAAGGCGTTGCCCGCGTTCGTGAACCCTTCGCCCGCCGCGCCGTCGGCCGGGAACTCGCGAGCCGGCTGGAGGTCGAGGCCGATCAGATCCTTGAGCGTATAAGTGTATTGCGCGTTGTTGAGGCGACGCAGGACGACCGGCCCGGGGTCTCCGGCGTTGGCGTAGGCCTCGGCCTTGAGATAGCGGGCGGTCCAACCGCGAAGCGTTCCGCGTTCCTCGGCCGTCGGCTGGTCGGCATCCTTCGGGGGCATCTCGCCGCCGTCGAGCATCTCGACGACCTTCCGCCAGGACCCGGGGGACCGGCGGACGTCTTCAATCTTCGCGAAGGCTTCGAGGTCGAGGTCCCCTTCCTTCTCCTCGGTGGAATGGCAGTCGAGGCAGAACCGCCCGAGCAAGGGCCGAACCTCGTTCGCGTATTCCTTCGCCAGCACGTCGAACGAATCGGGGTCGGCCGACTCGGCGGTCGCGGCCGTGAGTAAGAGCGGGAGGACGGCCCCGGTCGCGATGCCGCGCAGCCGCCGGAAGCAAGGGAAGGGCCTCACGGGGTCGTCTCCAGGAAGTTGCGATGATTCTCGATATGGACGCGCACCTCGCGATCGGCCTCGACGAGGTCGCCGGCCTTGAGGGCGTCGATGATGATCTGATGGCCCCGGACGGCGTCGGCGAGATTCAGATATTCCCCGAAGCGCCGGAAGAAGACCGCGAGGAGGTCGCCGAACGCCATGAACGGCGTCAGGCCGCTCGCGGCGATCAGCTCGTGATGGAAAGCTCGGTCCAACTCGACGCCCGCCTGGAGCGACTCGGCCTGGCCGAGACGCCGGTTGATGGCGTCGAGCGACTCATAGAGCGACGGGTCGCGCTCCATCCTCCGGACCACGTGCGGCAGGACGCCCGCCTCCAGCACGACCCGAGTGTCGATGAGCACGGCGGGGGGCACGTCCTGGAGCGCCGGATGGAAGCCGAGATACTCCGTGACCCGGTCCATGTCGACCTGGCCGACGCTCAGCCCACGCCCCGGGCGGGCCTCGACAATGCCCAGGAACTCCAGCGACTTCGTCGCTTCGCGGAGGCTCAGCCGACTCACGCCGAACCGCCTGGCCAGGTCGGTCTCCGTCGGCAGACGATCCCCAGGCTTGAGGTTCGCCTCCACGATGTACGACTTGAGCCGTCCGGCGACGACGTCGCGGAGCTTGGGCCTCGCCACGGTGTTCAGCATGCCTGGTCCTTCCGATCCTGGGAGTCGTCCGTGACGGGAGTTTATCAGACAATCAGACGCGATCAAACATTTTTCCAACGGAACGCTCCGGCGGCGCGCGGCCCTGGGCCTGTCTACTTTCATGATCGCTTGCTAATCTGGGAAAGGCGTCGGCGATCTGTCGCCTGACACGCCCCGGCGCGATTCCGCGACCTGCTCGGCGAGCGGGAGGACGATCGATGACGACCGACACGAACGACGCCGAACGACCCGACGGGCTCCTCGCCTCGTCCCTGGAAGCGATCGTCGACGATCTCATCGCGCGTCTCCAGTCGGGCGAGGATCCGGACCTGGAGGCGATCGTCGGAGATCACCGGGAGCACGCCGGATCGATCCGTCGCCTGGCGCCGGCGCTGAAGGCGCTGGTGGAGTTCGGCGGGGCCTCGGCCCGCGGTTCCGGGCGGCCGGCCTTCGAGGCCGGGGCGGCGGCCCGGACGCTGGGCGATTTCCGGATCGTGCGAGAGGTCGGGCGGGGGGGCATGGGGATCGTCTACGAGGCGGAGCAGATCTCGCTTCGTCGGCGCGTGGCTTTGAAGGTCCTCCCATCGGCCGCCGCGATGGACCCGCGACACTTGCAGCGGTTCCAGCTGGAGGCCCACGCCGCCGCCGCCCTCCACCACGCGAACATCGTCCCGGTCTACGCGGTCGGCGTCGAGTCGGGGACTTCGTACTACGCGATGCAGTTCATCGAGGGCCGCAGCCTCGGCCAACTCATCGCCGAGATGAGGCGGCTCGCCGGCCTGGATCGGGACGACGGCACGGTGCCCGACCTTGGCGGTCTGACCACCAGGACCCTGGCGGCCAGCCTGCTGGCCGGAGGGCCGCCCCCCCCGGAACCGTCCCCCGCGACCGAGCCCGCCAGGGACGATCCCACCCCCGACCCGGTCCCCGCGACGACCCCGACCGGCGTCACGCCCGACCCCGGCGGCCGGGACTATATCCTCTCGGCGGTCCGGCTGGGCCGGGAGGCGGCCGAGGCGCTGGACCACGCGCACGCCCACGGGATACTCCACCGCGACGTCAAGCCCGACAACCTGCTCGTCGACCTGGACGGCCGGCTCTGGGTCACCGACTTCGGCCTCGCCCAGATCCAGGGCGACCATCGCTTGACGGTCAGCGGGGACGTCCTCGGCACGCTCCGCTACATGAGCCCGGAGCAGGCCCTGGGGAGGCGGATCGTCGTCGACGGCCGCTCGGACCTCTACTCGCTCGGCGCGACGATCTACGAGCTGCTGACCCTGCGCCCGGCGTACGATGGCCGCGACCGGGCCGACGTCCTGCGTCGGATCACCTCCGAGGAGCCGACGCCGCTTCAGAAGCTCAACCCCGCGGCGCCGGCCGACCTGGCGACGATCGTGCACAAGGCGATGGCCAAGGAGCCGGCCGACCGCTACGCCACGGCCAAGGATCTGGCCGAGGACCTGCAACGGTTCCTCAGCCACCGGCCGATCCTGGCGAAGCCCCCGAGCCGGCTCGACCGCCTGGTGAAATGGTCGCGCCGCCACACCGCGGCGATCGCGGCGGCGGGCGCCGTGCTGGTGGCGGCGGTCGTGGGCCTGACCCTCGGCCTGGTCCTCATCGCTCGCGAGCAAAGGCTGACCACCGATGCGCTGGCCGTGGCCAGGGCCCAGCGCTCGCTCGCCCGCGCGGCCGTCGACGACATGTACACCCGAGTGGCCAAGACATGGCTGGCGGAGCAGCCGAAGCTGACTTCCGTCCAGCGAGAGTTTCTGGAGAAGGCCCTCGCCTTCTACGAGCAGTTCGCCGCCGTCCCGGGCTCGGACCCCGAGATGCAGCTCGCCGCCGCCAGGGCCAGTCGGGAAGTGGGAGAGATCCGCTACGCGATCGGCAGGCTCGACGAGTCCTGGAATGCCCACGGGCGGGCCGTCGCCCTCTGCCAGGACCTCGTCGACCGCTTCCCCGACGAGCCGCAATACCGTCATGAGCTTTCCCGAGCCATGTTCCGATTCGGGGTCAATCAGGAGAGACTCGGCAACGTCGGCCACGCGACGCGTCTTTTCGCCCGCGCCCTGGACCTGGCGAAGCGGCTCGCCGACGAGAACCCCCAGGACCGGGAAATCCGCCGGCATCTCGCGGCCGTCCACCAGGTCGCCGGCGACGAGCCCAATCTCCGACGCAGTCTCGAAATCTACGAATCGCTCCTCGGGGAGCGGTCGGAGGACGCCCTCGCCCGCGACGACGGCTTCCACGCCAACGTGCGCGCCGAGCTCGCCTTGCTCACCTTGAACCTGGCCACGTTCCTCCACAATAGCGGGCGATACCAGGAAGCGGAGCCGTTGTACCTGCGGGCGATCGAGTTCCTGCAGCTCCCCTCGACCGAGTACCCGGAGCCGAGGAGGAGGAAGGTCCTCGCCGTCGCGCACATGAACCTGGGCAGGATGCGGTCGGCCACCGACCGGCTCGAGGACGGGCTCGCCGACCTTCGACGATCCGAATCTCTCCTGGAATCCCTGGTCGAGGAGTTCCCCGACATCATCGAGTATCCCTCGTTGCTCGCCGTCTGCTGCCGACTCCTGGGCTACGCCCTGATCGACGCGGGGCAGCATCAGGAAGCGAGCCGGATCGGCCGGCGCGGGGTAGAGCTGGTCGAAAGACTCGTCGAACATCATCCCTCCGTCCCTGGGGATCGACGCGAGATGGTCGACCTCCTGTGCATGATCGCGGACGTCGAGTCCTGCCTCCCCAAAGAGTCTTCGAGCGACCCGGAGCGGGCCCTCGAGATCGTATCCAGGGCCATGACGCTGGGGGGGGATGGGGTCGACGCGCGATCGCAGGCCTGGGCCCGCTACAGGGCGGGGGACTTTAGGGGATGTCTGAAAGCCCTGGAGGGCAAGCCGACCTATCCCGCCGACGGCGATTTCTTCGGGGCCATGGCCCACTGGCGGCTGGGCGACGAGGCCAAAGCCCGGGAGGTCTTCGAGAGGGCCGATCGGCGGCTGTCGGGCCATGAGGGCCGCTCGGATCACAGGATCACCGCGGCCCCGAGCCTGCTGCGTCAGGTCCGCGCCGAGGCGGCGAGGCTGCTCGGCGTCGAGGGGGCGGACGCCGGGCGGACGGGCGCCGCGATGCCCACCGCGGCCCCTTGACGCCGCGACCGCTGGGCGGGGGCGTCATCGCTTGGGCCGCTCGTCCAGGAGTTCGAGGATGTGGCCGTCGACGATCGTCTTGAGCGTGCGAGCGGACAGCTCCGGATCTTTCTGGGACTTGTAGCGCTTGACCAGGAAGCCGAGGCGGGCCGACCCGAGGGCCTCTCGCGTGAGCTGGTCCCGCTCGGCTTCAGTGAGGCGTTCCCAGTAGCCTCGGATGCGGGCCTGCTCGGCCTCCTCCCGCGTCTGCTGATCTTCGGCGGCCTTGCGCCTGGCCTCGTCGACCTTCCGGCGCTGCGCGTCCAGCGCCTCGGCGCGCTCGCGGCGCTGGGCCTCGGACTCGAAGCCCCGAGGGGTCGCGTAATCCTTGCGGATCGACTCCGCGAGGTAGCCAGCCGGGTTCTTGGAGACGCGCTTGTCCTTGCGCTCGACCAGCCAGTCGAAGACCTCCAGCTTGGCGCGGATGCGCTCGGCCGGATGGCTGAGGGCGATCTCGGCCGCCGCCGCCGCGGTTACGCCACGGGCTACGAGCCCTTGCTCCTGCTCGGTCGGCTCCGGGCCGGCCAGCGGCTCGGACGCGTCCAGGGTCTCCTCCCCCATCTCCAGGTCGACGCGACGCCGAAGCGTGATCGTCCAGCTTCGGGGGCCGACCTTCGCGTACCGCTCGTCGCGCTCCATCGGCTCCAGGAATCCGATCTTCTCCAACTCGTCGAGCGCGGGTTGGAGTTTCTCCTTGAGCTTTCCGTTGTCCTTGTAGCCGCGATCCAGCCCCACGTGCTCGCAGGCGAACGTCCGCAGATCCAGGGTCAGCGACCGCGAGTGGTAGAAGTGCTTGCCGAGGAATCGGTACATCTGCTGGGAGCTGGGATGGCGGAGCCGCAGCAGCAGCTTCAGGTCGATGGTCCGGACGAACCCCGCCTCCAGGCTCTGGAAGAAGACCTCGTTCCAGGCGATGTTCGACTTGATCAGCGTCGCCTGCCGCGAGGGCGATCCGTCGTTGATCTCGAAATCGTCGATGATCCCGAAGCCCTTCGACGAGTACGTCTGCCGGGGCTTGTCCCACCAGGAGTTCTCGTACAACACGAAGACGTTTGCCCAGCGCTTGAGCGACAGCTCGACCCGGGCGTACGACTGTCCCGAGTCCGCCCAGCCCAGGACCTTGATGATCTCGCTCCGGGTGAACCAGACCCGGCGCTCGCGGAAGCTGTTCGCCCGCTTCGTGAGGTAGATCAACCCCAGGAGGATGAGGTTGTCCTGCGCGGAGGGGAGCCCGTAGACCTCCGACCCGGTCACGGTGACCTTCCGCAGGACGGTCAAACCCGTCTGCTCGTCCCGCACCGGAACCTCGCGGATGATCATCGAGACGTCCTTGCGGTCGGCGAGCAAGGTGATCGGAAACTCGGCGAGGTTCATCTCGTCCTTGCCGAACAACCGCTCCCCCAGGCCCGCCTCCAGCGAGGCCCGGATGTCGTCCTGGTCGGGGGGGATTTCCATCTTCAACCCTCTTCCCAGAGAGCAACAACACCTCGTCCGCTTGTTGTTGCTAGTTACACAAGTAACAAGGTTATATTGTTAGGGAGAAAAAGAGTCAAGCAGGACAAGGACTTACGACGAATTTCCTCCCCGCGATATCGGTGCTTCCTCCCCGGAGTATCGGTGCTTCCTCCCCGCGATATCGGTGCTTCCTCCCCGGAGTATCGGTGCTTCCTCCCCGCGATATCGGTGCTTCCTCCCCGGAGTATCGGTAGACCCTGCCGCTTGTGCGAGTCGGGACCGAGACGATCCGGGTCGACCGCCGAGCCGCGACGGACGGCGGTCCCGCAGCCGCCCTGATGGCTCGAATTTCCTCCCCAGGCCATCGGTGGGTCATCGCTCGGGAAGCGACGGCTTCTGGCAAGCTGGATGGACGCGGGGGATGGGGTGATTGGCTCGATGCGGCGGAAGGATCAAGAAGTGGAGGGCGGCGAGGTCGTCTCGGCCGAGGGATAGCGAAGCGTGCTGAAAATGTCGAAAACGGACGAAAAAAGTTCGTAAACTTAAAACATGCAGTTGTAAATGGAAGGCGCGCGTGTTCTAGTCCCTGGAGAATCGGCCTGGGCGGGGACCCCAGCGGAAATGGCGGCTTTCGTCCGGGCGATCGCGGAACCTAATGGAGGCCAGACCATGATCGCCGTCGCGTCTCGTCGATTGGAGCGGAATTCGACCTGCGCCTTGACGTTTCTCGTCCTCTCCTGGGCCGTCCCCGCCTTCGCGGGAGGGGGCAATGTGTTACCCCCGACAGCCAGGCCGCACGGCTATTCGCTGACGGACCTGGCCAGGATCACGGGGGTCTTCAACGGGGCTTCGCCGCGGGACGGGGTCTCGCCGACGGAGGGGACGCCGTTCGAGATGCTCTATGCGCGGGCGAACGGCGACAAGGTCTTCCACGTGGATCCGGGCACGACGCTCTACGTCCCGGTCGCCTACTCCGTCGGCGACGGGATCGACGTAGACGACAAGGCGGCGGTCGCCAACCTCTACTTCAGCCCGGAGAAGTACGGAGCGGACTACATCGAGATCGTCGTCGACGGCCGGGTCGCGTCGCTGATCCGGTTCGGCTATCCGGTCGGGGCGTTCCTGCCCCTTGATGGGGGCGGCACGCTGGACTATTCCACCGTCGCCGCCTTCCTCTCGCCCCTGACGCCGGGGACGCACAAGGTGACGATCCGGGCCCTGTTCGACGGCGCCCTACTGGGCGGGGGCACCTTCGAATATTCGGACACGTACACCGTGGTCGTGGACCGGCCGGGTCGTTGTCGCTGACCCGGCGCGGCCGCCCGGGCAAGGAGTTCGCGTGGTCGATTCGGGCGAGTTTTCCGGTACCGTCTTGCACGAGGGAATTGGGAGCACTACAAATGTCTTCGACTTCGATGCGAGGGGTTCCCCTCGCTTGCGGTCCGGGCTCCCCCCCGACGGATGCATGCGGACCTGGAAGTTTCGTTCCTCGATCGACCACCCTTCGACGGAGGCGGCATGCCCTGGAAGCGACGCGTCATCGCGCTGGCCCTGCTCGCTTCGATCGCGCCGACGACGTTCGGCCGGGACGCCGATGAGGCCGAGGCCCGGCCGGAGCCTCCGGACAAGGTCTCGAACGACGACCCCGGTCGCCCGTTGCAGATGCCGCCGGCGACCACCGAGGTCAAGGAGGCGCTCGAGGATTTCGAGCGGTTTCGGAAGCGAGGCGCGTGGGAACGGGCCCTCAAGGCGCTCTACTCGATCAACGACGACCAGGCCCTCCGATTCGTCGACGGCTCGGACGGGTTCATCATCCCCGTGGCGAGGAAGCGCCGCGAGGTCCTGACCGCCCTCCCCCCCGAGGGCCAGGCCGCCTACCGTCTGTTCTACGACGCCGAGGCTCGTAAGCTGTTCGAGCAGGCCCAGGGGGACGCCGAGCAGGCGAACCTGGAGCGGATCTACTCGGCCTACTTCACGACGACGGTCGGGGCCGCGGCCGCTGATCGGCTGGGCGACCTCGACTTCGAGCAGGGCCGGTTCGACCGCGCGGCCGACTGCTGGCTCTCCATCCTCCGCGACCGCCCCGACGCCGACGTCCCCGCCGCGACGGTCGCCGTCAAGGCCGCGATCGCCCTCTTCCGGGCCGGCCGACGATCGGAGTTCGACCAACTCCGGGCCGAGATCGAGGATCGCCACCGCGACGAGCCCACGACCCTCGGCGGCGAGACCGCCACGCCCCCCGAATGGCTCCGCCGCCTCGTCGACGCCCCGGCCCCGGACACCGCCGCCTCGGAGGGATCGGAGCGTAAGGACGGTCAGTCCGACGCGCCGCTCGAACTGGCCGATCCCGCCACGCCCGCCTGGCAGTTCAGGATCGCCGACTCGATCGAGGCGGGGATGGGCCCCGTCGAGCTCAATCAGTGGCGTTCCAGCCCGCTCAACTCGGCCCGGCCCGCCGCGGCCGTGGATGGGAAGACGCTCTATCTAAACTACCTGGGGCGAATCCTGGCGATCGACCTGGAGTCGGGCCGGCTGCGATGGCGGACCGAATCATTCCATCAGGTCGAGCAGCTCTCGTCGCAGCCCGCCGGCCAGATGCTCGACCCCACCCGGTTCGCGATCCTGGCGCGCGGCGAACGGCTCTGGACCGTCTCGCGGGATATGAAGGATCAGAACTACATGCCGGCGTTCCGGCTCGAATGCCGGCGGGCCGAGGACGGCGAGGTCGTCTGGAAGCTGGCGGACCTGCCCGAATACGCGGGCTACGCACCGTCGGGACCGCCGATCCTGGAGGACGGCAAGCTGTTCGTCCCGGTCAAGATCCAGCAGAACCAGCCGCTCCCCGAGCAATGGGTCCTGGCGCTCCGGCCCGAGGACGGCCGCCTGATCTGGAAGACGCAGGTCGCCGTCTCGCGCCAGGGCCAGCCGATGTACTCGTACTACAACCGCCCCGATCAATCGCCCCAGGTCCGGCTGCTCCTGAAGTCCGGGGCGCTGTACGTCGACACCCACGTCGGCCTTCTGGCCCGGCTCGACGCCGATTCCGGGATGCTCGACTGGGGATACGGCTACGAGACGGCCCCGGTGGAGACGGAACGCTACTTTTTCTACGGCAACCAGACTCAAGAGCCCCAGGCGGCCGGCGAGCCCCCACGCGAGCACGGCGACGCGCTCGTGTTCAAGGGGGTCCAGTCGAGCCGGATTTACGCGATCGACCCCAACCGGATGACGGTCGCGTGGCGACGGCCGTTCGGCAAGGCGTCCCGCGTGCTCGGGGCCGACGACCGCTCGATCTATCTCGGCGGCGAGGAGCTGGCCGCTCTCGACGCGCAGACCCGGACGCTCTCCTGGGCGACGCGACTTCCCGGCGGCAGCCTCCAGGGTTCCGTCCTGATCGGCGCCAACGGCGTCTGGCAGGCGACGCCCCGGGGCGTCTTCGAACTCGACCCCGCCACGGGGCGGGTGCGGCGGATCTTCCGGGGTGAGGACCTCGGCGCCGAGACGGGCGATCTGATCCTGGCCGGCGACCGGCTGCTGACCATTTCCAACCGCGCGATCACCGCCTACCCGAGGCGGCCGGCGGACGCCCGCGAGGCGTCGCGACCGGACCCGCCGGCGAATCCCCCGCAGGAGGACCCCTCGCGATGAAGCCCCCCCGCGCGTCCTGGAAATCCGCCGCGCACCCCCCGGCCTGGCTTGCGTCGGCGGCCCTCGCCTGCGCGTTCGTCGGCTTCGGACCGATCGCGCCTTCGCCCGCCGCCGCCCAGGTCCCGGCCGGGGCCCAGGAAGCCGAAGGCCTCTGGGTTCTGGGCAAAGGGACGGCGTCGGCCCGGCCGAGCCTCGTCGAGATCGACCTGGACGTCTCCGCCGCCGCCGAGCTGACCGGCGACGCCATCGTGAAGTTCCGGGACGCCAAGAAGCGCGTCCACGACGCCTTCGCGGCCCTGAAGCTCCCGGGCGTGACCATCGACGAACGCGGGCTCCTCCTGGACCAGAAAGGGGCGGCGTTCAACCCCTACATGATGGATTACGGGGTCCAGTCCAAGGCCAGGAGCGAGGTCCAGCTCTCGCGCAAGCTGGTGGTGAAGGCGACCGGAATCCAGGCGATGGAGGAGGAGGCGGTCCTCCAGCTCGTCGGCCGGCTGCTCGACGTCGCGCAGGACGCCGGGGCGCACGTGGGCCCGCCGGGCAACGCCGCGATGATGGCCTATCGCTTCGGGACCACGTCGACGACCGCCCTCGTCCGCTTCGTCGTCGAGGACCACGAAGCGCTCAGGGAACAGGCCTACGCCAAGGCCGCGGCCGACGCCCGCGGCCGCGCCGAGCGGCTCGCCCGGCTCAACGGCGTGACCCTCGGCCCGGTGCTCTCCGTCCGCGAGGTCCCGACGGCCTCGAACTCGGGCTCGGGCTCGTCGCAGTCGATCTACGCCCTGATGTACGGCATCGCCCCGTCCCAGGCGACGGACGACGACGCCGACGACCGGCTGACGACCGCGAAGTTCCAGGAGGTGCCGATCCACGTCGAACTCCAGGTCCGGTTCGCGATCGCGCCGGTCGATCCCAAGACGATCCGCTCCGAGGGCATCAAGCCATGAGCCCGTCCCCGAGCGGACTCGATCTGGCGCATTTCGGCCTCGGCTCCCGCCGCGCGTTCCTGAGGCGTTGCGCCGTGGCCGTCCCGACGCTGGCGGCCGGCGGGGGCTGGCTGGCCGGGACCGTCGCGGGGCTGTCGGCCGAGGAAGTCCTCCCCAAGCACGTCACGCCCGAGACGATCCGGGCCGTGCTGAAAGGCCTGGATTACCTGACCTCGCAGCAGGCCGACGACGGCTCGTGGATCACCGGCGGCGGCCAGACCTACCCGGTGGCGATGACCGGACTGGCCGGGACCGCCCTCCTGGCCCACGGCGACACCCCCCACGCGCGGCAAGTATTCCCGATCCGTCCAGGGGGCCGTCGAGTTCCTGGTCCGCTGCGCCACGCCGAGCGGCCTGATCACCGGGCCGGGCCAGGACGGCGGCATCCCGATGCACGGCCACGGCTTCGCGCTCATGTTCCTGGCCAGCGTCTACGGCATGATCACCAAGGAGGCCCTGCGCAAGCAGGTGCAGACGGCCGTCCGCAAGGCCGTCGTCCTCACCAGCCAGGGCCAGAGCGGCGCCGGCGGCTGGACGTACACCCCCGGCTCCGGCGACGAAGGGTCGGTGACCGTCACCCAGGTCCAGGCGCTCCGCGCCGCCCAGAACGCCGGCTTCCTGGTCCCGCAGGCGGTGATCGAGGAGGCGGTGAAGTACCTGGACAAGTGCCGCACGCCCGAGGGGGGCATCCAGTACTCGCTCTCCAGCCCCACCGGGCCCCGGTTGGCGATCTCGGCCGCCGCCGTCGCCACCCTCTACAACGCCGGCCAGTTCGACGGCCCCATCGCCACCGACTGCCTGAAATACGTCTGGGACCAGTTCCGAGCCAACGAACAGTGGAGCAAGGGAGGCGGGCACGACTACTACGCCCACCTCTACGCCTCTCAGGGCTTCTACATGGCCGGCGACGCCTACTGGGACGAGTACTTCCCCAAGGCCCGAGACCAGCTCATCGCCCAGCAGCAGCCCGACGGCTCCTGGCAAGGCGACGGAATCGGCCAGGTTTTCGGTACGTCCGTCGCGACGATCATCCTTCAACTGCCGTTCAAATTCCTCCCGGTCTTCCAGCGCTGATCCGATTCGAACCGTTTAGGGGACGCACCTTGAGCACCGCCGACGATGAGCTGGACCTGTCCGAGCTGGACGGGCTGAGGACGATCCACGACGAGATCCGCCGCCAGATCTCCCTCCGCATCGTCGGCCAGGACGAGGTCGTCGAACAACTCCTCATGGCCGTCTTCGCGAGGGGGCACTGCATCCTGGAAGGGGTGCCCGGACTCGCCAAGACCCTGATGGTCCACGCGCTGGCGGACTCGCTCTCGCTGGAGTTCAACCGGATCCAGTTCACGCCCGACCTGATGCCCAGCGACATCACCGGGACCGAGGTCCTCCACGAGGACCGCCAGAGCGGCGCCCGCGAGCTCCGGTTCGTGCACGGGCCGATCTTCGCCAACCTGATCCTCGCCGACGAGATCAACCGCACGCCGCCCAAGACCCAGGCCGCGCTCCTGGAGGCCATGCAGGAGCGGCAGGTCACCGCCGGCGGCCGTCGCCACATGCTCCCCGA
>NZ_CP011277.1 GCF_001610895.1 Planctomyces sp. SH-PL62
ACGCCCGTTGCTCGTCGGTCAGGGGCCCGGAAGCGCCGCGGACCCGAAGCCCGCCCGTCCGCTTCGCCGCGGGCGTCTCGGAGGATCGTTCCTTGATCCAACGGTACAGGTCGGCGACGACCTCTTGCCGATCCGGGATCGCCCCGTCAGGGCGTAGCAGGACTTCACCGGTTACGGTGAAGTACCTCCCTTCGCCGTAGACCTCGACGCCGTGTGTCCTCCTTCGTCCGCCTTCCGGCGGCAGCCGCCCCCGGGGAGCTTGCCGCGGGCCCAGACCTTGACGCCGTTTCCGCTCGGAGACACTTCGGCGTAGCAGCCCTTGAAGCGATCGAGCCACGCCTTAGCCCAATCGGCGATCTCCCCGCCGTCCAGGCAACCGTCCAGGTCGATCCCGACGTACGGGTCGCCCCCGGTGAACACGAAGCCCAGCCCGCTGAAGCGGCCGGGGGCCGCCTCGCGCAAGGCTTCCGCAGCCGCCTCGAACGTCGTCCAGGTCGCCGGGTCGGTCGTCGAGGCGTTCCGCCGCCCGTCGGCCGTCCTGGGGAGCTTTCGGCCGTCGACGTCCGTCCACAAGATCCATTGCTCCAGCGCCCGAAGCTCGGCCGGGACATTGGGCAAGTCGAACGGTCCGGGGACGCATGCCACGCCGGGGACGTCGAAGTCCTGGCAATCGGCGTCTTCATCGAAGCCGATGCCGTCGTCGCGAATTCTCATGATGCAAGTCGCTTTCAGGGGCCGTGCCCCGGGGTGGTCTCGGGCACCAGTCCTTCGGCTCACTCGCCGTCGGATTCTGACGCCACGAAGCTGGCGAATTCGCGGAGCCATCGAAGCATCCGCGCTTTCGTGGTGCCGAGCGGGAACGACTCCGCATCGGCCCCGCCGTCGCCGTCCAGGTGGTCGACCTCGATCGTGACGTGTGCGTCCCGCGAGTCCATCACGGCCGTCAACTCCGAGAGGACCCGGCCGTTGAAATCGGGCTCGCCCCCCATGAATTCGTCGACCGCGTCGATCGCGTCGCGGACCAGCTTGCGGACCAGTTCGTCGAGGAATGCGTCGTCCAGCTTCTCGCTGGGGGCGACCTTATATCGGTTCATGTCGATATCCTTTCCGATTAAGGGGTCGATCGTCCGAAGTCCGTCAAGCGGGGCCGGGCGACGCCTGCCCCTTCTTCGACCTATTGAGGTAGTCGCCGGCCACCAGCATGGCCGCGATGTCGGGCCGGACCCGCCAGGCGTCCAGGTCGCTTCGCTTGACGAAGTTTCTGGAGCCGACCTTGATCGACGGCAGCCCGAAGAATCGGACGTACTGCCGGACCGCCCCGACCGATCGGCCCAGCGATTGCCCAGTCTCGACGATGGTCAAGATTTCGTCGTTCACGCCGTTCGCCCCCCGCTTGGTACTCCACAACCGTTCACCTTGTTCCCACATATTGGTATATAACACGACCACCATGACCTCGGCCGTCGCCGCCGAGAATCCGGGAGGCCGGGCGTGCGCCGGCCCGAAACGCAAGCCGCCCGCCGACGTCGCGTGGGGCGTCGTGGACGGGCGGCGGCGGGGGTCGGCTAGACCCCCTCGACACGTCGAGGGACGGCTAGGCCCCCGTAGGCACGGCGGGGGCGTCGTGTCTCAGATAGAGGATCAGGTCGGCTAGGAGCGTCGAGGGCCGACGTACCCAGCCAGGGCCCGTTAGGTGCGGTTGTCTGGCCAACATCTCCCCCTCGGTCGCCCTGGTGGTCAGGAACAGGTCGACGTCGACTTGTTCCCCGCCGACCGTCCCGCCCACGATCCGGACCATCTCGCCTACGGTGATCATCGCGTGTTCTCCTGGTATGCGGTCTCGTCGCTCATTGCGTCCCGCCCCCGCCTCTCAGCGGGCCGGGGGGTTCAGGGTCCATTCCTTGTGCTCGACGGGCTTCCCGGCCTTCGCCGCGGCGGCGGCCTCGCAGCGCCTGCGGTTCTCTTCGCGGAGCCAGGCCCGCCGTTCTTCCAGGGTCTTCAAGGCGTAGAAGCCGGTTTCCATCGGTCTCGTCTCCGGGGCGTCGTCCAGCCGATCTCTATTCCCGATACCTGGTATTCTAGTTACTGAAATATTTCAGTCAATAGGTTTCTCTGTATCTCAGTTATTTTGTTTGACGAGCGACCAAAGCCGATATACTGCACGGTAGACGAAGCTACCGCGGGCCTGTACTTTGGGGATGGAAGGCGGGGATTCATGACGGCCGCGACGTTGGAGCGAGACATGGCCGAAGCTGGACGGAAGGCGGCGGGGCGTCCCAGGGGGGATCGGGACGACGTCCCGGTCAAACTCGACCGATCCTTGGTCGACCGGGCCCGCGTCGTCGCGGCCTACAAAAAGACGACCCTGGCGGAACTCCTGAGCGTGATGCTCAAGGGTCCGGTCGATCGGGCCTACGCCCAGATGGCGAAGGATCTCACCAAGCCGGCCGCGAAGGCGTCGAAGGACGCCGGCAAAGAACGAGGGCCGACAAGCCCGTAAGCCGCGCCCCTCTGGCATGATGCCGGGCGGCGCGCGATGATCGTCCGCGTTCGAAATGAAAAAGCCCGGACGGTGCGACCAACACCGGCCGGGCTAGAAAATCTACAGGTGCCCCAATGATCCACTCCAGCCCCCTGCGAGTCAAGGCGGCCGTGCGCGAACAGCACGGCGCGACCCGAACAATCCCCTTCGCCTTCCGGGCCGACCCGATCGCCCTGGACGGACTCGGGCTCAATAGGACCGCCCGCGCCGTGTTCGTCCTCCTCCTGGACAACGCCCGCTCCCGCGGCTGGCGGTCTCGACTCAGCAACGGCACGCTCGCCCGGATCCTCGGTTGCTGCGAGATGACCGTCGGTCGGGCCTTGCTCGCCCTCGAAAGGGCCGGGCTGATCGCCCGCGACTACACCCACGGCGGCCGGGTCCGCACGGGCATCCGCGTGACCTGGGAAGCCCTCCAACAGTCGTGTGGTACTGAACGGGCGTGCGTTCAACAGGAGTGTGGGACGGGTTCGACAGCGGCGCGGGAGGGGTTCAACATCCCTGTCGAACTAACCAGAGCGCCCCATCAGAGCGAGGAACAGACCGCCCCGATTCTCTCCCAGGATGAAGACCCGGAGGAAGCGGCCCGCTTCGCGCAGCTCGGCCCAGCGGGATACCTCCGCGCGATGATCGAGGCCGGACGGAAGGACGCCCGTCGAGCGAGCGCCCCGCCGCCGACGTCGAGAATCGGCGACGCGCCCGCCAAGGGTCGGAGCGAACCGGACGCCACGCCCGCCAAGGTTGCGGCGGTCGGACGCCCCCCGTCCCGCCTTCCGGGCCGCGTCTGGACGATCCCAGGCGCGAAGTCGGCCGGATGCTCGGGGATCTCGCCCACGGCTTCACAGCGGGCCTGCCAGGACGATCGGCGGGACGTCGCCGCTTGACGCCCGCCGAGTTGGCGCGCCAGGTCGCCGAAGTGCGGCGCAAGTACGCCGGCCGATCGTCGTCGGGCGGGGGCTGAATCGTCGATCCGTACTAGACTCGGGCCGCTTTGCGTTCAGGGCGATTCCAGGTCTACATGCGCAATGACAACGTCGACTGATGAACCGAGGCTTTCAATGGTGTCCACGACGACCATCGGGAACGTCAGTCCGGGTTTATCGTGGGGCCACAGGACGACCCCGTCGCCCTTCTGAATGACGTCATTCGGAATATGGAAGGTCGCTTCGAGGCGTCTCTCGGTGCCTCCCATGTCCACCTCGACGGACTCGGCGAGTACCTCGTGCCCCCGCGTCAGTCGCCCTTTGGTCTTTCTGGCGATCCTTTCGCTGTCCACCATCTCCCCTCCCCTGCCCCGGTCGCTCCACGCGCCGCATCGGCGGCACGAATCGCCCAACCGGACCATAGTCCCGTTTCAGGCTGCGATTTCGCCGTCAGAGTCTAACGGGCTTGCCTTGCCGGACCGATCACTAGTGTCAGGTTGACCGGGCGTCTTTCTCCGGTCGACAACGACGACCCCTCGGAGAGCCTCCCTGAGAACGGCGGCCGCCCACGCGGAGCGGTCCATGTTCGCCATCGCCGCCGCTGCGGCCCAACGGACATGAGTGTCGGCGTCGACGATCACTGTCGCCTTTACGGTGCGTTCGGTCTGCGGAACTGCGGTCTTCCGTCGACGAGGGGCGGGGGTCATACGTAGGGCCTCCGGTGCGTAACAGGGCAAGCCCGCGGAGTCATGACCGCGGGCTTACTCTACTTCGAACGTCCGCACCTGCGGACTTGAAGATGGTCGCCCTTACGGACCTCCCCGCTTCTGCGTGCCCGATCACATGCGTAGAGGCTTGGACGTGAAGCCGCCCCCGCCGCTCGGCTTCGGTGCCGGGTTTTCGATCATGTCGACGATCGCGTCGTAGCCCTGGGTGGTGTCGATCGTCCGGCCGGTCTTCAACTCGATGAGCGCCAAGTGGGGGCCGCGTTGATGAACCGCGGCGATCGAATCGACACTTATATATACTTTGCTGCCGTCGGTGTTCCGCTCGATGACGGTGATGAACATGGCCGGCCCCTCGGTCCCGTGAAACGTCGTGGAACGCGGGGCCGATTGTAAGGCTAGGCGACGTTCCATGCGAGGCGCCCGGTCAGCCGGTCTCGCGGGCCTCGGTCCGCCCCTCGGCGACTAGCCGCCGGAACAAGGCGGTCAGGAACCTTTCCGCCCGGTCGCCGATGCCTGGACAGCGGCTCTCGCGGTTGCCCGCGATGTTCAGGACCGCGATGGGGTGGACGTCGAGCCATTCGACGACGTGCCCCACGGTGGTCAGCCCAAGCGTGCCGACCATCCAGGTTCGCCCGTGGGCCTCGGCCGCCGCGAGGGTCGCCCGGTATCCCGCAGAACCGCCGGGACCGAGCCAGAGCGTCCCATCGGAATCGCGGACGTTCGCCCGGGTCCGCTCGACGTAATCGGCCGCGGCGGTCGCCTGGAGCCCGTACAGGTCCGCCAGGTCGGGCCGCGGGCCCGCTTCGGTCAGGCACCGCCTCGGCATCCATCCGCCGGTCGCGATACCCGCGGCGCGGGCGGCGCGCAAGGCCGCCTGATCGACGCCCGTCTGCCCCCCCGAGACCACCTTTCGGAGCCTGGCCATGGTCCGCCCCGGTTCCGTGGAACGTCGTGGAACGCGGGTCCGATTATAACGCCGCGCCGCCGGATCGGCCCAATTCGGGCTCAACAACCCATAAACAATCGCCGTGGTGGCATAATATGGATTATCAGTCGGACATATTTACAAATTTATATTATGTTGGATTTTCGCCGCCGTCCAGCCGAAGAGGCCGCGTCGAGGGTGACGCGTGAGGGCCAGCGGCAAACTTGAATGCTTGTTTCATGAATGCGTGCAAGCAACTAAAAGCATCCATGCACTGTGTCTTTAAGACAACAGGTGTTGTCTAACTAATCTTGAATCGTTGGGGGCCATTTCTGGATAAGCCGTGATTCTGGCCAAAATCTCACGTCCACGAGCTTGTTCTCCAATCCGCAATCTCATTTAGCCACGCGGAAGAAAAACCGTTTGCGTTTTTTGGAAAGGTATCCCATGTTGACACCCTGGACGCCGGCGTGGCCTAACGCCTAAAGGTCCACATAGTCCAAAGACACAGAGGAGCCGAACGAGGGCCTAATCTCGTTCGACCTCTCTGTGGGGTTTCCCTCGCCTGTCAGATGAAAGGAGAACCCTTGCCCCGGAAAAACCGGAGACGGCGCGGATCGGCTGCACGATCTCGCCGAAAGCGACGCCAGAAGCGTCGCGGGAGCGTCTGCCGACGCTCCGCTCGTCACGACCGCCAGTCGGCCAAGCCTTCTGAGAGGTTTGACCGAAGTGCAGGCGTTGCGGTTCCTCAAGGAAATACCGCAGCGGCCCGTGATTGTCCATTCGAAAACCCGAGCACGCAACCGGATGGCAAATTTGCCACGTCGAAGGTGCTCCGGTGGGTCGCCGCTATCGCGGCGACCTGGGGTATCCGCAAGGGCTTGGATTGGCTCTGGGGTTGGCTTGTCAGCCACAGTGACGACATCCAGCCGGTTGACGCCTAGCCTCGGCGCGGACCTCTTTTGAATGTGCTGCAATAAAACAACAGCCGGGCTCTTGGCAGGGCCCGGCTGTTTGCCGTCATACTGCGTCGCTCTCATCTCGTTGACGCCTGACAGCCGGGCGATCATGGGGACGGTCATCCCCTGTTTCTGACGGGCGGCCCCCACAGGTCGCGACGCAGGGCCGCCCGCTCCGACCCCGTCATGCCCGGCCGGAATCAAGCCGATGCGGCGTCGCCCTCGTAGATGACCTCGTATTCGTTCAAGTGCTCCTGAATCAGCGATTCGACGATCTCCGATCGCGAACGGCTTTCCATGACGGCCGTGACGCCGAGCTTCATCAGGGAGCCCGGCGACAGCGTGAAGGACATCTTCCGGAAGCCGCCTTCGGCGGGAAGGCCGTCGGGGCGACGCGAGTCCTGAGACGCCGGGGCGAGAACATCAGCCATCGGGAACGACCCTCGCGACATCGAAGAATAAGCAGGGTTAAAGACGACGAATCCTTTTATCGTCCCCGCGACGTCGCCGCTTCAAAGAAACCCGCCCCGAGTTCGTCGTATCGCACGGCAAACCAGGGGGTTACGTCGACTAGTCGACTTGTCCCCAGGTCGATTAGTCGACCTGGCATCGATCACGCCGCTTCGCTTTCATGCCGTCGCGGCCAGGGCTTCCCACGCGCCGCGCGTTCTCACCAATGCCCATCCGGGCAACGCTCGGCCGCGCCCCACGGCTTGACCGACGCGAGGCACCCGCACCGGAAACACCGATCCTGCGCCGCGTCGTACTGATTCGTGGGGCAAGCCCGGCAGATCGCCCGGCGGCGGTCGTATTCCTCGCGCGGGACGGTCGCCAGCCCCGACGCGACGAACCGCGCGGCCGCGCCCGCCAGGTTGCCGGCCTGGGTCGCGAGCGAGGGGTAGGCGGGGGGCTCGACGAGCGGCATGGCGTAGGAGGAGGAGGGGAGGCCCCGCAGTTCGACGTCCGATTCGCCGCGATCGAAGCAAGCCAGGCAACGGAGCGTTTCGACCGGGCCGCCGTGCTTGGCGCATCCGCCGCCCGCGAGCGATCGGCAGTCGCCCAGCGAGGCGACCACGTCGGGGCGCTCGCGGTAGGCCGCGAGGACGGCCGCGTCCGATAAGTCGATCATGACCACGTGAACCCCGTGCAATCGTTCCACGTCCAGAATCCGCACCCCGTGACGAACGTTCGAAGCGTCGGGTGGCGGCTTGAAATGACCCAATTGGGGGTCGTCCCGAACGGGACGACGATTCGGGCTTCTCCCGCAAACCAACCGACGCCCGATCCCGTCACCGCCGACCCAAGGAACGTCATCGACGAGTCGTAAGCGGAGACCGTTATTCCGCTCGTCGCCGGCCCGCACAGGGTGCCGACGTCCGAGGAGTTGAGCCGCATCGTCAACGTGCAGCCGGTCGGCGCGGGCCCGCACCCGCAATCCGCGCAACCTGGATCGAACAGCATCAGGAACAACTCCCGGTCATCAACCACCATTTTCCGCCGATCCAACCGAGCGTCACCGCCCTGGGGGACGCGATGGAAGACGGCATCGTCTTGTGATTCCAGACCTCGACGGGGTCGCCGGACTCCGTCCAGACGCCGCCGGGGTTGGACCGATAGATTTGCGCCCGGCCGCTCGACGACGACGCGCCGAGACTCACCCCGCCGCCCTCGATGCGGACGCCAGGGCTTCCCACTGGGGGGCGGACGTATCGTCGTCCAGGGGATCGGGCGGCATGTCCGCCGCCGGGTCGAAATGCACCTTCGGATGGGCGTCGAAGCCGCTTTGATGGCAGACCATGCAGACGAACGGGGAGCCCGCGGGGATAGGCCCCTTGTGCGGACACTCGGACGTCGGAGTGAGGGGCCCGACCGGGAACAGCGGCGTCAACTTCGGCGTCAGGTCGACCGCGGGGCCGCGTCGCCCGCCTTGCGGCTCCGGGGCGTCGGCGAAGCCGATCCGGGTCCGGACGTAGCGGACGTTTACGCCGGCCTCGTCGGCGATTTCCGCGTCGCTCATGCCGTTCGCCCGGAGGGTCCGCCAGCCTTCGGCCTCGTCGGCGTCGACGGGGTCGGCGTCCAGGTCGCGGGCCGTCGCCGGGCCGTCGTGGAACTCCGCGGCCCCGGCCCGCTCGACGGCCGCCCGGACGAATCCGGCCGTGACGTGGAACCGCTTGGCGACCTCGACGGCGTTCCCGGTCTTCCGCCAGCGCTCGACGCACTTCGCCGCCACGGCTTCCGCCGTCCGGGCCTGGCGGGTCTCGATCGCGGCTAGGGCGGACGTCGGCATCGGTCGCGTCTCCGGGCCTACCTCGTGTCGATGTGGTGCGAGTCGCGGGCGGCTCTTACGTCAGCCTTTGGCCGCCCAGCGGGGCGACGTCGGGCGACGTCGGAGTCGGCTTTCCGACCGTCCGTTTCCGCCCGGCAGTAAGGCCGTCGCGACGACGCCCTCCGGGACCACGAAAATCGGCCTCGCCCGCCCCCCATGATGGTCCATGTATCGACTACCTTTTATTCGATGAAGGAAAGCCCCCCGGGGCCGTCTCGGGGCCCCGGGGGCGTGGCACGGGTCAGGACGTCGCCAGGTCTTTGAACAGGACGAACGATTCCGCGTGCCGGAACAGGACGCGGACGTCGAGGAAGGCCAGGACGCGGACGGCCCCGTCGTCCCGAAGACTCTTGGGGTCGATGTTGAGTTGCATGGTGGGGGAGAGGTTGACGACGACGTCGTTCCAGTTCCCGTACGCAAGGGCCGTCAGGCCGGTCCCCGAGCCCTTCGTGAGATTCGCCGGGACGCTCGTCGTCGATACAGCCTTCTTGCCCAAGATCCGATCGGCGTCCGACCAGAGCCACGCGCCCGACTCGCCCGCCGAACCGTCGGTCAGCCGCAACACGGCCTCCCCGTCGGGGCTCGTCAGCCAGCCCATCGCGGCCGTCGCCGACGCGTCGCCGTTGGCGTTGTGGACCGCCTTCATGGCGGCCACGAGAGCCGCCCGGGTCGCCGGGCCCCCGTTCGTCCCGAACGCCTGAATCGGCACGCCGTCCAGGTCCAGGAGTCCGATCGGCTCCAGGTCGCCGGCCCCCGCGATGACGGCTTTATCGATTTCGGCCGCGAACCCGGCCGCGATGTCCGCCACGAGGTAGTCGTGGAATTCGTCGTCGGTCGAGTTCCAAACCTTCCGCTCGACGAGCATCAACACCGCCAGCGTCTTCGTCGCGCCGCCCTCGTCGGCGACGATCACGGGGGAGGCTTGCGGGGCCGGGTCCCCGTCCGCGATCCATCCCACGGCAGTGGCCGACGTCTTCGTGGGGATGCTGGCCAGCATCTGCCCAGTCCCCTGAAGGCTCGCGAACCGAACGCCCAGCATGCCGGCGGCCGACTTGCTGCGGAGGACGGTCGTGAATTCGAGGGGCGACGAGGGCAAGGGGGTGGCCAGGACGGAACGCGTCGCCAGTTCCAGGCTCTGCGTCCGGGGGCCCATCGCGTCGAGCGGGACGAACACCCCGCCCCGGTAGCGCTCCTGGTTCATGTTCCGCTTCAAGGCTTCGTTGACGCGCCCTTCGAGGCCGCCGGGGGAACCCCGCTTACTGAGGCCGTCGACCACGGAGCGGGTCATGGTGGCGAGCGAGTAATTCGACCGGCTGTAGATGACGTGTTGATCCGTCTGGGGGTCTCGGAGGTTGAGCAAAACGGGGCTCCTGAGTGGCGATCCGTGGGGGCGAGGGGCCGCGACGACGTCGAGACGGCCCAGTGGGGTGGACGCGGACGAGCGGGCCGGCGCGTCGCACGGCGCGCAGAGGGCCCGGGGAGCCCACTACGGGGCTGATGGAGCTTCGATCGGTGGAACCCTCGTCTCGCGCCGTGGACGCGCTGCGGGGGAAGCTGGGGCCGCCTTAGGCCAGGTCGTCCGCCGCGAGGGCGGCGGCTTTCTTGAGGCCCTGCCGGACGGCCGCCTCGGAGACCCTCGACAGTCGGGCGATCTGGGGGACCGACATGCCTTCTCGACGCCGTTCGACCCAGAGGGCCCGCCGCAGCGAGGCCAGTTCGAAGCGGGCCGTTTCGGACCTCGCGAGTTTCGCGTAGACGGCCGCCGTCGTGACGCCGCACCGGACGGCTATCTCCTCGACGGCCGCCCCCTGGCCGTACAACCGCCGGATGCGGCCGCCCAGGCGGATGCGGGCCTCTCTATCCATTGCTGCCATCAAGGTGTCTCCACGTCGAGCCTCCCAGGGGGCGACATGCGGGATAGGGGCGTTTTCAGCGGTTCGCCAGTGGCCATGCGAACACGATTGCTTTCGTAGCCCCTACTAGATCACACCTTGGAATTTTGTCAAGCCGAGTCTGAAAAGTCGAGACGCAACCCATTGATGAGACTGGGTTAAACTCTGTTTCGGCCGCCAAAAATTGCAGCATACACCCGAGGGAGTCCGCAGCGATTCCCGATCGCAAGCCCCGGATTTAGGGGTCTCGGGGGTGCATCAAAACGTGCGCGGGGTCACCTTCGCTCCGCACTATTTGAACTTTTCAACAAATTACCCCCCCCCTCCCTCCTTTGGGCGTCGAGGATGGGGCCGTCTCTGCGGCTTCTTGGGACGAACGGGACAATGGGACCGACTTTCGGCATTAACGGCCCCGCGTAAGGGATTAAGGCCGTTAATGGGCAATCTGAGTCCCGATTGTCCCAGGGGTTCCGTAAAGCCTGTCGACGTAGACGTTTACCGCTGTGGGAGAAACTCCCATTGGGCGGAATGACGGGAGGACGCTAGCTCCCATTAAGCGTCAATTCACTCGGATTCGCTGTCCGCCGCCCCCCAATTGGGCGGTTTCAGTCCCACGCCGACGTACCAAAGGCTGCTGCTCTTCACGGTCTCGATGCCGCGCTCCCTCATGGCTTGGCCGAAGGTCCGCATCGTCATCGGCCGTTCGCCCCCCGACTCGGCCCAAGCCTTGTAGGCTTCGAAGACCTGGCCGCAACGCGTCCTCATCGACGGGTCCAGCACCGCCCGTTCTTCGAGGAACAGGCCCATGACGTCCTGCTCGGAGCGATACTCGGCGGTCGCCCTGGTGACGACGTCCGGCTCGTTCAAGCCGACCTCTTGCCACGCCAGGCAACCCCGGACGCACCACGCCAGGATGCCCGGGAACTCGGCCCGCAGCTTCTCGGGCATCTCCGGGTCGGCCGCTTCCCCATCCACCCGGACGCTGAAGGGGATGAGCCGGACCCGCCGCCAAACGCCGTTGTCCGTCCCCTTGACCACGGGCTTGTGATTCGTGGCCATCACGATCGTGTGCGACGGGGAGAACTCCCAAAAGTCCTCGCGCATCCGCCGGGCCCGGATGCGATCGCCCCCCGTCAATTCCTTGACCATGACCTCGTCGAGCCGCCGCCCGCTCTCGGTCTCGATGGCGACCACGAACCGCTTGCCGAACAGGTCGGCCCGGTCGGTGGGGTGGGTCTCGTGGGACTTCGCCATGAGCATGGCGGGGGGGGCCTTCATGGCGTAGCAAGTCCCCAGGACGTCCTGGAGCGTCCCCAGGATCGTGCTCTTGCCGTTGCTGCCGTCCCCGTAGCAGACCGGCATGACGTGATCCCGGACCACGCCGAGAAGGGCGTACCCGCAGACCCGTTGCCAGTAGGCGATGAGGGCTTGATTCCCGGCGAAGAACAGATTGAGGGTGGCTTCCCACTGGGGGCATTTCGCGTCCGGGTCGAATGCGACGGGGCATAGCTGGGTGATCAGGTCCGCCCGATCGTGGGGCCGAAGCGCCCCCGTCCGCAGGTCGATCGTCCCGTTCTCGCAGTTGAGGACCCATCCGTCCCGATTCATCTCTTCCGGCAGGATCGGAATCCCCGGCTCGGTCGCCGCCATCGCGATCATGGCGTCGATCCGGGCCTTCGACTGGGAAGCGATCGCGTGGTCGGCGTGCCGCTTCCGCTCGTCTCCGTCGAGCCTGGCCGCTTCGACGAGGATCTTGCGGGCCGTCTCCTTCGCCAGCCGCTGGACGGCCCCCGTCCGGTCGACGGCGTACCGCTTGCCGTCCCAGACGATCCAGTCGCCCCACGGGTTGCAGTAGCGGACGTCGCCGCCGTAGCGGACCGCGAACCGCTCGCCGTTCCCCATGTCGGTCCGCATCTTCCTGGCGAGGACGGCATCCAGGCTTTCCGCCCCGTCCGCCCCCCCGGCCCCCTGCCCCGGCCGACTCTCGCCCGCGCCGAGCAACCAACCCCGGCGGCCTTCGGCTTTGTACGCCTGATCGACCTTATGCCGGATCTCGCGTTCGGTCCACGGCGGGACGCATCGCGGGTTGTACTCGTCCATCAGGAGTCGGAAGGCGACGTCGGGCGCCAGGTCGAACCCCGGGCCGATCATCGCGGCCCGGAACGTCGTCCCGTGTCCGTCCTGCCCGCTGACCGCCGGATCGACCTTGGCCAGATAGGCGG